>JAUWVE010000039.1 GCA_030617565.1 Gammaproteobacteria bacterium
TCTTTTTTTGCATACTCGACAGCCGCTTGCAGAAGATTTTGTCTGGTTTTCTCCTGGTTCTGTCCGGCTGCAATGAGAAAACGATGCCCACTAACAGGTGAAAAAGGGACTGCAATAACAAGTTTGGGGTAGTAAGCCAGACCGCATTGCTGCCAGGCGTTGGCCCAGGCCCAGTCGAATACGTATTCTCCCCAGGAGTGGGTCTTTTCGTACATCGGTAATGTACCGGCTAGAATACCTTTGTTATCCCGCATGAGCAGATATCTGGGTAGCCAGCCTGTTTCTCCGCCTATGCTTGCTGATTCCTCAAGCGCACTGAGAAAGGCATAAGAGGAGAAAGGATTGTCATCCTGATTCAAAGCGTCCCATTCGTCAGGCGAAATATCGAGCAGGGTATTGTGAATTTCAGTTTGCATTTTTAAATATTTTTACCACAGAGGACACAGAGGACACAGCGGTTTAAAGGAATTTAAACAGAATTGCATGGGTTAACTTCAAGCATGAAGTGGAAACAGGCTATAGGTTATGTACATAGGCAGTAGCCTGGTATTTTTCTTTCCTCTGTGCTCTCCGTGTCCTCTGTGGTGAATAGCATTTGATCTTGTAATCTAACTACTGAGAAATACCGATCAGCAGTGTATCATCTGCCTGTTATTTAAAATCACTGATGAATCATGAAACAAAGCTTGAAAATTGCCCTTGCTCAGCATGACTGCCTGGTAGGAGACCTGCAGGGTAATGCTGACAAGATACTGCAGTGGGTCGCGCGGGCCAGGGATGTACTGGGTGGCGATATTATACTTTTCCCTGAGCTTATCCTGACCGGCTATCCACCTGAAGATCTATTGCTGCGTCATGGTTTCATCTCTGACACCCGTAAGGTGCTGGATGAGCTATGCAGCCAGGTGCATGGCATTACGGCTGTGATCGGCTGTCCGATACGGGAAAAAGCCTGTTTGTATAACTCTGCCGTAATCATTAAAGATGGCGTGCAGGTTGCACGTTATGACAAACAGAGCCTTCCTAATTACAGTGTTTTTGATGAGAAACGATATTTCACTGCGGGTAACAGCCCCTGCATAGTGGAAACAGGTAAAGGAAAAATCGGTGTCACCATTTGTGAAGACATCTGGCAGGATGGGCCGGTTACTCAGGCAGTTCAGGCCGGTGCGGAGCTGATTCTTAATCTCAACGCCTCTCCATATCATGTGGACAAGCAGGATGAACGTCTGGAAATGGTGGCAGAGCAGGCCCGGTTGAATTCCGTGCCTGTGGTTTATGTCAACATGGTTGGCGGTCAGGATGAACTGGTTTTTGATGGGGGTTCCTTTGCTGTTGATGCTAGCGGCACTTGTGTCCTGCAGGCCCCGGTGTTTTCAGAAGATCTTTCACTGATTGAAATTACCCGCTCTGATGAGGGTTTGCAGCCCGTGCCGTCAGTGCTTGAATCCGATCTACCCCGAATTGAAAATATTTACCGGGCACTTGTGCTTGGTGTGCGTGACTATGCATTAAAAAATGGTTTCAAGGGGGCGGTAATCGGTCTGTCGGGCGGCATCGATTCCGCACTGACACTGGCCATTGCCAGTGATGCGCTGGGTGCGGAGAACGTTGAGGCTGTGCTTATGCCTTCGCGCTATACCCAGTCCATGAGTATTGAGGATGCCAGGGAGCAGGCCGAGGTTCTCGGTGTACATCACCAGACCATCACTATCGAACCCATGTTTACGGCATTTATTGATAGCCTTAAGGAGACGTTTGCCGCAGCACCGGTCGATGCCACCGAAGAGAACATCCAGGCCCGCTGTCGAGGAATTATTTTGATGGCCATATCCAACAAACAGGGCCGCATCGTGCTGACCACCGGCAACAAAAGTGAAATGGCAGTTGGCTATGCCACCCTGTATGGTGATATGGCCGGGGGTTATGCAGTGATCAAAGACGTACCTAAGATGCTGGTCTATGAGCTGGCAAACTGGCGCAATAGTCAGTCACAGGTAATTCCTCAGCGTGTAATAGACCGACCGCCGAGTGCTGAACTGGCTGATGACCAGAAGGATGAAGATTCACTGCCAGCCTATGAAATACTTGACCCAATCCTGGAAATGTATGTGGAAAAAGAGCTTGGGATTGAGGAAATCATTGCCAGTGGTTTTGACCGCGATACTGTCCGAAAGGTTCTGCGCCTGGTTGATCTTAATGAATACAAACGCAAACAGGCAGCCCCCGGTGTGCGGATATCAAAAATAGCCTTCGGCCGTGACCGGCGTTATCCCATTACTTCCGGATACATGCGCCACCTGCTATCGAATGAATAATACTTGTACGCTAGCGGAGAAAGAGCTTGTCCACATCTGGGAAATATCTCTGGCTGAAACTGAACTGGATTTGCCTGAATTGCTTTCTGATGATGAACTCGCGCGATTTGGTAGTATTAGTCATCAGCCGTCCAGAATCAGGTTCCTGCGCAGCAGGGCTGCGTTACGCCTGATACTTGCCAGTTACCTCGGGCGGTCTGCTGCCGGGCTGAATTTTATCTATGGTGAAAACGGTAAGCCTGAACTTGCAACAGCTACTATACCGGCTGTTTTCTTTAATCTCAGTCATACTGGTAATCGTTGCCTGCTGGCCGTGACTGCAGAAAATAATGTGGGCATTGATATAGAAAAATTTCAATCTGGACGGGATCATGCGGCATTGGCAGAACGTTTTTTTTCCCGGCAGGAATCTCTTCTGCTTGAAAATAATAATGATGTGCTGTTTTACTGGTTGTGGACCCTGAAAGAGGCCTCGGTTAAGGCGTTTGGGATGAAGCTGCTGGCGGGTCTGGATCGCTTTGAATGCCAGTCTGATGGGAATGGCGGCTTCAGTGTTGTGGATAAGCAGTTGCAACAGCAGAACAAGTGGTCAATGAAACAATGGCAGCCGGATGCAAATTCAGTCGCGGCGGTCGTGGTTGACAGCCCGCGGGCAGAATTTATTGAAAAAATACTGAAACAGGAAGATATCCCGGGATTTTATTCCATCGGTCGACCCGTCTAATTATGGGCTGGCGGGCCGCGCTGCTTATTCCTTTTCGGCTAATTTTTTCTCGACCCGTTTAATGTAGCGGCTTTCAGGAAAGTTAAGTTTCAGAATACGCAGACTGTCATTTGCCAGCCCCGGCATGCCAATAGAGGCGTAGATAGTGGCTTGCAGTCCGAGTGCATCCTCAACAGAGGGGGTGCGCTGATAGTGCTCAATGACATATTTTGTCCGATTCAGAGCAGCAACATAGGCCTCGATCTTTAGATAGTGACGTGCCACCTTGATTTCATGTACGGCCTGCGCTTCCAGGATAAACCTCATGCGTTGACGGGCATCATCGGCATAACGACTTTCAGGGAATTTCTCCAGTAAAATAGTGAAGTCTTTGTAGGCCTCCAAAGCGGCCTTTGGGTCACGGTCTGAGAAATCGTATCCCCCGGTAATCCTGTCCATGACAGAATTACTGTCTTTAAAGTCAGACAGGCCTTTCAAATAATAGGCATAGTCCAGGTTTTTGTGGGTAGGGTAGTTGTGGATGAAGCGATCAGCAGCGGCGATGGCCAGTTCCGGTTCGCCGGATTTGTAATAGGCGTAAGCCAGTTCTATCTCAGCCTGTTGGGAATACTTGCCAAAAGGATAACGGGCACGCAGTGCTTCGTACTGCTTGATTGCCGCTTCCCAGTTTTTTGATGTTAGTTCTTTTTTGGCACTGGAATACAGGGTTTGTGCCGGGACGGTATCATCAAGCTTTTCATTGTCCTTAAACCAGGAACAAGCTGATAGAATCAGCGACAATGTTAATATTAAAATGAGTCTTGTGGCGTTCATGGATGTGCTGCAATAGTGTTCAGAAATGGAACCGAAGGATAACCCGAAACAAGCCTATGGTGAAGCCAAAAGACATGCAACAAGCTGAAGAAACCCGATTACAGGGGGTAATCCCTGAATTATGCAACGGTTTTCGTCTGGATAAAGCATTAGCGACCCTGTTCGATCAATATTCGCGTTCGGCAATCCAGCACTGGATAAAAGATGGGCTGGTTACCCTGGATGGAAAAACTGAAGGGCAAAAAACGAAGGTGAGGGAAGGGCAGAGCGTAGTGATTCATGTACCTGCACCGGTAGCGACTGACTCAAAAGCTCAGGATATTCCCCTGGATATTGTGTACCAGGATGAGGACATTCTCGTCATCAACAAGCCGGCGGGCCTGGTCGTACATCCGGGAACGGGTAATCCTGACGGTACATTACTAAATGCTCTGCTGTACTTCGACCCATCATTAGCAGTGCTGCCACGGGCCGGAATTGTACATCGAATTGATAAAGAAACTACCGGCTTGCTGGTGATAGCGCGCAATGAAAGTGCGGTAAAATCACTGGTTGAAGCAATACAGGAGAAGCAGGTCAGACGTGAATACCTGGCGGTGATCATTTCTCAGATTGTAGCAGGCGGAACGATCGATGCCCCGATAGGCCGGCATAGCCGCGAGCGTACAAAAATGGCCGTCAGTAACCGCGGCAAACCGGCCGTGACGCACTACCGGGTGGAAGAGAAGTTCCGTGCCCACACCCTGGTCAGGGTGATACTGGATACCGGTCGTACCCATCAAATCCGTGTCCACATGAACTGGCAGGGCCACCCTATCGTAGGAGACCCGGTTTATGGCAAACGCCTGCATGTGCCGCCGGCATCTTCCGAAAAGCTGTTGAATACTCTGCGTGGTTTCAGGCGACAGGCCCTGCATGCTGAAACACTGGCATTACATCACCCTGTCAGTGGTGAACTGCTGAGCTGGACGGTGCCAATGCCGGCGGATATGCAGTTGCTGGTTGATGTACTGCGAGAAGATACACAAACGCATGCAAGATGAATGACTGGATAATTCCTGGCTGGCAGGCACCTCCGCATGTGCACGCGATTACCACTACGCGTACGGGTGGTGTCAGTCATGGTCAATACGAGAGCATGAATCCAGCCAGTCACGTGAATGATGATGAACTATCGGTGATTAAGAACCGGTTCTTGTTGCAGCAGTCCCTTGGCTTGAACTCAGCACCCTTCTGGTTAGACCAATGCCATTCGACACAAATAATAGATCTGGACAGAGATAAACCGGGATCCCATGCCGATGGCAGTACCACTATGCAGAATGATGTGGCTTGTGTCGCGATGACGGCGGATTGTCTGCCTGTATTACTGACAGATAGAGCGGGGCGGAGAGTAGCGGCCTTGCTTGCCGGTTGGCGTGGTCTGGCAGATGGTATTCTTGAGGCCGGTGTTAAGCTTTTTTCACCCGAGCATGAAATTATCGCATGGCTGGGGCCTGCTATCGGCCCAAAGAAATTTGAGGTAGGAGGAGAGGTTGTTGAGCAGTTGACTCTTGATGGCATAATGCAGACGGAATGGTGTCAGAAATCGGGCAGCCGTGGTAAGTGGCTGGTAGACATCTATAAACTGGCAACTCTTCGTTTGCAAATGTCCGGGGTTGCTGAAGTTAGTGGCGGCGGCTATTGCACTTTTACTGACGAGCAGCGTTTTTTTTCGTATCGTCGACAGGGGGACTGTGGTCGGATGGCGACACTGATCTGGATTGATCATCGGGTCGGCGGCGGACAAACATAACCATTTTGAACCATAACCAGGCGGGTAACAGTCCAAACAGGACGAAACGCCAGAGTATGCCAAAATGGTCAGGCCAGTAACTGACCGAGACCATCATCATAATATACAACCAGGCAATAATGATTATATGCATTCAGGTAACAGTAGACGCCGCAAAGAATAAAAAATCAATAGAGGAAAGATGTTTCAAGTACTGAAACAATAGAAGTAACCCTATACTATGTATGCAAATAGACAATAATTCCACAACTGGCAGGCATATTTGAATACAACCGGAAAGAATGATTCTGACGACTTGAAAGAAGGAAAGGAAAAATCTGCTGCTTCTGCAGGGCAATCGTTCCGACGCAGTTTTCTATCAAGAATTGCCTTGTCACTGATCATCCCAGCCATTTTTGGTCTGGGCTTTCTGGGTTATCTCGAGATTTTTCAGCCGCAGCAGCTGGCAAGCATTGTGTTGTCGCCTTTGATGGTGTCATTTGTTATAGCGAGCCTGGCGATCATTGTTGGTTACTTTAATCGTTATGCTGAGCCTTTTATAAAATACCTGGATGATCCGGACAGTATTGATATAGCCGCTGTCCAGCATCAGCTAAGACGATTTTCATTGAACTTCTGGCTGCTGTTTCTGGGTTATCTCATCCTTGCACCCGCCGTGACAATATTCAGCGGCGAATTCTATGCAGACTTTTCGCCCCAACCCGTGGATTGGTTCCGCGTCCATCTTGTTGCGTTAATTACGTCAATCATCGTTGGCTTGCCAATCTTTTTCGGGATATTTGATCTATTTGGACGATCTCTGGGAACATTGAAGCTTGATCGCCCGGTGTTAACGGTTAAAACACGTGTTTTCCTGATCGGAGCGATGGTCCCCTTATTGATTGATACCATGCTGGTGCAGTACTACTGGACCCGTACCGGTTTTTTCACCATGGAGACCTTCTTTATATGGGTTCTGCTTGAGGTTCTGGCGGTTGCTGGTGCTTTAATGTTCGTTAGAAGTTTTTCATTTGCATTGAGGCCGCTGCAACGACTATCGAGACAGAGCCACGGCATGACCATTAGTGATGTGTCTGCAATTTACCCTACATCGACAGATGAACTGGGTATATTTACCCGGGAACTCAAGGATCGTATTGAGCAGCAGAACCTGCATCAGAGTCGACTGGCTTTCAGTAATAAACTGTTACGTGCATCACAAACAAAAGAAGACATGGCGTCACTGATGGAGACAGCTGCACTTGCTGCGCGGGACAGTATCGCAAGTGATCACTGCTTAATTGGTTTGTATGAAAAACACTCAGATGAATTGGTGTGGGTGGTTCATTCTGGTGAGGAATACAGAGAACAGGGTTATAGCAGGACACCTGTTGGTGAAGATGTGTTGCCGGCAAACATCTTCAAACAGTCAATTAGCATGATTTCAGATTATTCGGGAGAATCGGCTACATACAACAAAAAAAATGCAGGCAATATTCCGGAAATAGCTAACAGCGCCGGTACGCCATTGATGCTGGGAGATGAAGCGATAGGCGTGTTGATGGTTAGTTGTGATACGCAAAATAAAAAATACAGCATCGATGATATTAAAATGCTGGAAAACTTTGCACAGGAAGTCGCTCTGGTCATTGCATTTTTCGAGGATCAGGAATTACGTAAAAAGGCCGAAACAGCCATCCAGAGAATTACATCAGGCGTGTCTGCAGCGATAGGTGAACAATTCTTTCCAGCGATAACAAGTGCCCTGAGTGACATTCTCGACGCACACGCTGTTGGTGTCGGGCTGTTGCATAGCAATCAGACTTCCAATGGCGAGTCTATTGATATGCTGGCATTCTTCAGAAATGGGGAATTCGTTACAAACGCTCAGTATGGGCTGCAGGGCAGTGTTTTTGCAGGGGTGGTGGCTAAGGATGGAGAGTGTTATTCGCGCCATATTCAGGACAGCTTCCCTGAGGACATGATGTTGAAGGAGTTTGACGTACAGGCGTTTGTCGGGATTCCTCTGTATGACTCTGAAAACAGGCTGATAGGCCTGTTATTTTCAATGTTTCAGCATGAACTGGAAAATAGCGAGTTTACTCGATCGGTGATGCGAATTTTTGCCGGGCGTGTAGAAGCTGAAATAGAACGATTGCAGAACGAATCTAAAATCAGAAAAATGGCCTATTTTGATGGCCTGACAAACCTGCCAAACCGTGGGTTATTGATTGATCGACTTGGTCAGGCGCTAGCCCACAGTATCAATAGCGGTGAATCTGTTATTGTCATGTTGCTGGATCTGGATTATTTCAAATCGATTAATGATTCACTGGGGCATCCTGTTGGTGATCGTTTACTGGTAGAGGTAGGTAAGCGCCTCAGTTCCTGTCTGCGCAGTGAAGACACCGTTGCGAGACTAGGAGGAGATGAATTCGTAATTCTTCTTCCTAATATCCGCAATCAGGCAGAAGCATTGCGATATGCAACACTTATAGCCGAGAAGGTGCGTCAGTCGCTGTTGCCAGCCTATGAGATAGATGGAAATAGCCTGGTATTGTCACACAGTACCGGAATAGCGATTTCACCCGGAGATGGAAGTTCTGCAGAAACTTTAATCAAGCATGCCGATACAGCAATGTATCAGGCCAAGAAAAAAGGACGGGATAATTATCAGTTTTTTTCTCCCGTCATGTTTAAAGCAGCGGTGGAAAGGCTTGAGCTGGAGAGTGCGCTCAGGCAGGCACTGGAGAAAAGTCAGTTTGAAGTCGTCTATCAGCCGAAGGTATCGGTTGAGACAAACAATATTATTGGTTCGGAAGCATTAATACGCTGGCATCATCCGGAAAAAGGACTGATTTTCCCTGAACAATTTATCCCTGTTGCCAATGATACTGGCCTGATAGTACCGATAGGCAGCTGGATACTCGATAAATCCAGTGAAATGACAAAGAAATTCTGGTGTGACAGCAATCGCTGCAACAGATTGCAGAGCATGTCAGTCAATGTCAGTATGCGGCAGTTTGTTGAGAAAGATTTTGTTGAGATGGTCAGGAATACAATTGATAGTTATGGTATTGAACCTTTCTGCCTGGAACTGGAATTAACAGAAGATGTCCTGGTACAGGATATCAATGATGTCAGGGAAAAACTTCATGAACTGAAAGACTATGGTGTAAAAATATCCATAGATGATTTTGGTACAGGCTATTCGTCCTTACGCTATCTTCAGGAACTACCTATCGATATCATTAAAATTGACCGCCTGTTTATAAAAAAACTGGCTGTCAGTGAAAGTGATGCCATGATAGTTGAAACCATCCTGTCTATGGCAAAACACCTGGGTAAATATACCATTGCCGAAGGTGTGGAAACTGAGGAACAGCTAAATTTTCTGCGAAAGCATGGCTGTGATGCCTATCAGGGGTATTTGTATAGCAAGCCCATGTCGTCAGGTTCTTTCAGTGAGTTCCTTGATGAGAATTTTGATGACTGATTATGATGACAGGGTACCCTCAACAACTGTGCGGACAGCAACAACCATTGCCAGAACAATCAGGGTCATTAACCAGAACAATATGATCCAGGCAATAGATTGACGAGCCTTACTTTTCTCCAGCCAGGTACGCGGGCGTATCCCTTTCAAAACAAAAACCAGGCTGGCTGAAAGATTGACACAAACCACATTGATAGCGAGCAGTAGTGCAGCGCCCGTAGCCAGGTCATAATGCCCCATTACCAGCATCATGCCCAGTGTTGCAGTGGGTGGTAGCAGGGCGACGGCAACCATGACGCCAACCAGTGCGCTGGCAATGCCGCTAGTTAAAGACAATGCTGCTGCAGCACCGGAAGCGAGTGCCAGCAGTATGCCGTCAAAGCCGACATCTGTGCGTGAAAGAATCTCTGGTCCGGGATTGGCATAAGGCCAGAGCCAGCCTATGGCCATGGAAATAATCAGCGCAAGTAAAACACCGGCAAGATTAGTTTTAAGTGAGGCTAGCATCAAAGCTTTGTCACCAAGCGTGGTAGCAAGTGCCAGGGCGATGTTCGGGCCTAGCAAGGGTGCTATCACCATGGCACCGATAATTACAGCGACATTATTTTCCAACAGGCCTATGGCTGCAACAATGGTAGAGAGAAAAGTAAGAATCAGGTAATTGAGATCCAGCCGGGCCCCTTTTTCAATCTGGTTGTAGAGTTCCTCACGCGTTGATTTCGATACACTCTGCTTTTTGCTATTTGATTTTTCGTCCTGTTGGGGCCGTGGTAGTACAGCTTCTACCGGCATTACCACGATACGATCATTTTTGCTGCTGCCCAGCATTCCCTGTAAGGAATCGAGTATTGGCTGACGTGCCTCATCATTAACCAGCATGCGAAAACTTTGGCGCTGACCATCATCTGCCTGCGTATACCAGTGGTCCAGTACCTCATGCTGCTCGGCCAGTCCTGTCAGGGTATCAAGGTGCCCGGAGTCTGCAATGACTTCAATTAGCTTCACGTGTGCTTCAGAATTTCATTGTCTGAGAAACTGTCTGGCGCAGCATGACCATGAATCAGTGCCAGCAAATGGTCAGTAACTGTTTTTATGCATGAAGCTTCGGTTTTATCAATAGAAAAAGATTGCGAGATTTCTTCTTCTGTAAGAGGGTCATGATTTTCCTGCTGGTGAAAGAGAACATCCAGTGTCGCATCAGAGGCGTCACTGCCATAGTTTTGTCTTTCTGAAATGCGCTGTTTCAATATTGAATGCTCGGCATGGCAATCAATGATACGAAATGGTACATCCAGCCTGGAGGCAAGTTGACTGAATTGCTGACGTTGTTCAGCCTGTAAAAAAGCGGCATCTACAATGACAGACATGCCTGCCAGAATGATATCTTCGGCCAGCATTCGCAGATGATTATAGGTCATGCTTGAAGATTCCCTGCTGTAGATCCCTTCGTTGATACCGCCCAGGGGTTCGATATTTTTTCCATCGTCACCGCTATCGAGTACTTGATCTCTGTACAGGCGTTTGCGCTCAATATCAGAGCGGATACGAATCACAGGCAGTGCTTGAAGAATAAACTGACTGATCGTTGTTTTTCCCGATCCACTGAAGCCATGCGTGATGATTAATACAGGTTTACGGTCTGTTATGTATAAATTTCCAAGAGTGATGTAACTCTTGCACTCATTGTGTATTGAATCGATTTCCTGCTGATCTAGTCCTTCCTGATTCAGCCGAAGGGCATTAACCTTCGCGCGCACCATGGCCCGATATACCATGTAGTATTGGAGCACTGCGAGGTTTCTGTAGTCGCCGGTGTGCTCAAGGTATTTATTCAGCAGCCGCCGGGCCAGGTCTGTTCGTTGATGATCATCCAGATCCATGACAAGAAAGGCGATTTCACTGAGTACATCAATCCAGCGCAGGTTCTCG
>JAUWVE010000237.1 GCA_030617565.1 Gammaproteobacteria bacterium
AGACCTTCGCATCTCAAGGAAGACTTGGTGATAGCCTTTCTGACAGTGCTTGCGATTGTTAAGGTTCTTTGATGATCAGGGTGTCAAAGCCATCCCTCGGACCTCCTGGTTGGCAACAGTCACGTGACGACTCATTGCATAACTTCGGAGTCGCCTTCGAGGAATGACCTGATGTCATCCTGGCGCAAAGAGGGCTGGCGGTATACTTAACGCAGTTTGCGTACCCTGAACCTGTGTCCCTTTATTTTACCTTCTGCCAGGATCTTCAAGGCCTGTTTGGCAACAGGGCGTTCCACGGCGACATGGGCGTGGTAATCAGAGATATCGATTTTCCCGATTTGCTTGCCCGGCAGATTGGTATTCGCAGTCAAGGCGCCTAATATATCCCCCGCGCGCACCTTGTTTTTACGGCCACCACTGATGCGCAGCGTGACCATCGGAGGGCTCAATCTGAAGTCCTCCCGGGTTTTAAGCGAGCCTGTTTTATCCATCCGGACAGGGCTGTTTTGAAAGTCTTCTATTGCCGTGACCTTTTTTGCTTCCGAGGCCATGAACAGGCTCAGCGCCAGGCCTGCATTGCCGGCGCGGCCGGTACGCCCGATACGGTGAATATGTATTTCCGGGTCCGGCGATAACTCGAAGTTGATCACGGCCTCTAAATCCTTGATATCCAGCCCACGGGCCGCAACATCGGTTGCTATAAGAACAGAGCTGCTTTTATTGGCAAACTGTACCAGCACCTGGTCACGTTCACGCTGTTCAAGATCGCCGTGCAGGGCCTGTGCATGGAATCCCTGTTGCCATAATTCTTCTGCCAGTTCCTGGCATTGCTGTTTTCGATTGCAAAACACCACGCTCGATTCAGGCCGGTAATGCTGTAACAGGGCAACGAGTGTTTTGGTTCGTTCGCCTTTTTGTATTTCATAGAAAATCTGTTCTATCTGTTTATTGTCATGCAGGCTTTCCACGCGAATATCAACAGGATCGATCTGGATGGCATGACTGATTTCTTTTATTTCATCCGGGTAGGTTGCGGAAAATAACAGGGTCTGTCTTTGCCGTGGCGTCATCTCAATAATGCTCATGATGTCATCATGAAAACCCATGTCGAGCATGCGGTCGGCCTCGTCCAGCACCAGTATATTCAATGCATCCGGTTTTAATGTGCCTTTTCCCAGGTGCTTTAATACCCGTCCCGGCGTGCCGACCACGATATGCGGGTTGCGTTCCAGCGAGGCCAGTTGCGGGCCCATCGGTTTGCCGCCACACAGGGTGAGAATGTTGGTGTTGGGTATTGCACGCGCCAGCAGGCGTAATTCCTTGCTGACCTGGTCGGCCAGTTCACGCGTTGGGCAAAGTACCAGTGCCTGTGTCCGGTAGGTCTTTACCTCGAGTTTGTGCAGTATGCCAATTGCAAATGCAGCCGTTTTGCCGCTGCCCGTTTTAGCCTGTGCCAGTAAATCCCCGCCTTTCATAATAGCGGGCAGGCTTTGTGCCTGTATCGGGGTCATTACCTGGTAATCCAGCGACTGGATATTGGCTAACAGTCCGGGTGTCAAGGGCAGTGATGAGAAGGCGGTTGCGGTCACGTGATGCTGGCCTTTGCTGGCTTATCGGGGGGAGACGCATCATAGCAGATTGACAAGCAGGGGCAGGGGGGATTCTTTATTTATAATGCTTACAGTAACAAGTCTTCCTCGATGCGGTGATAGGTGCTGGCGGCATTAATCAGTGAGGTGGCTGTAAGTGCGGGCACACCATAGACTTCAGCGCTGACGGCATAATCCTTTATTGCTTTTTTCAGTAACAGATCGAAGTCTCCGTCACCGGAGAGCAATACAATCTTGTCAATATCTTTGACAGCCTCCAGTACATCAATCGTAATACCAACGTCCCAGTCACCCTTGGCAGAGCCGTCACTGCGCTGAATATAGGGTTTGAGTTTTACGGTGAAGCCGATGTGTTTGAGGGCATCCTGAAATTTGAGTTGTTT
>JAUWVE010000085.1 GCA_030617565.1 Gammaproteobacteria bacterium
ATACCGAGCAGCAATGGTTAGAAGCACATCCCGACGGCTATATCATTGGCTATCGCTACCAGCAGTGCGGTGAACAGCAGCAGCCAGTTACCTACCAGCGCCTGTATCGTAATGGACAATGTGTGACCATAAGGACCAGTGCACAACAGCGCGAGTTTCTGGCAGGGCGGAAAGGCAGGTAAAAGGTTAAAGGCTAAAGGAAAATCAAAATCGCAACCCTCTTTTAGCCTTTAGCCTTTAGCATGCATTTAAACCTTCCAGTTTACAAAATTCTCCAACAACTTAAGCCCGTCATGCTGACTTTTTTCCGGGTGAAACTGCACTGCAAAAATATTGTCACGTGCGGTGGCCGAGGTGAATTCTACGCCGTATTCGGTGATGCCTGCCACATCGGCTTCATTCTCTGATTGCACACAATAGCTGTGGACAAAATAAAACCTTGCCATATCGGCAATGCCCTGCCACAAAGGATGTTGCATAGTCTGTTTTACCTGGTTCCAGCCCATGTGTGGAATTGTATACTGATGACCCGTTTGAGGGTTTATCATGGCCTGCGGGTCACTGGAGACATGAGTAAAATGTTTCACCTGCCCCTTAAATAAGCCCAGTGTTTGAACGCTGTCGCCGTCTTCTCCATGCTCATCACTGGATTCATACAGAACCTGCTGCCCCAGACAAATACCAAGAAAGGGCTTATTTGCCGCCGCCTCGAGAACTGCCGGCTCAAGATCAGTATCGTGCAAGGCTTTTATGTAACCGCCTATGGCGCCCTGTCCGGGTAGCACTACGCGATCTGCAGCACGAATGTCACTCACATCACTTGAAATCATTACATCAGCTTTGGGTGCAACATGTTCGAAGGCTTTGGCAACCGAGCGCAAATTACCCATGCCGAAATCGACAACAACAATACTAGTCATGATTTAAATCCTGATTACTGACAGGGTCTACTCAGAGACTCCCCTTGGTAGATGGAATAGCACCACCCATGCGGGCATCCGGCTCGACAGCCATACGTACCGCGCGGCCAAAGGCCTTGAACACCGTCTCGGCAATATGGTGTGAGTTATCACCATGCAGATTATCGATATGCAAAGTCACCAGCGCGTGATTACAAAAACCCTGAAAGAATTCGTGTACCAGATCCGTTTCAAATTCACCGATGCTGGCTCGCGGAAATTCAACTCGATACTCGATCTGAGGGCGGCCGGAAAAATCGATGACCACGCGGCTCAGGGCTTCATCCAATGGCACAAAGGCATGCCCGTAACGGGTCATACCGCGCTTGTCACCCAGCGCCTGCTTAAAGGCCTGGCCAAGTACAATACCGATATCTTCAACCAGGTGATGCGCATCAATGTGTAAATCACCTCTGGCCTGGACATCAATATCTATCAGGCCATGGCGTGCAATCTGCTCCAGCATGTGCTCCAGAAAAGGCACGCCGGTAGAGAAAGACGACTGCCCGCTACCATCGATATCCAGCTTGATCGTGATCTGGGTTTCCAGGGTGTCTCGAGATACAGTTGCTGTGCGGTTACTCATTAGTTTGTTCCAAAACTGTCGATTTCGCGGGATTTTAGCAGAAAAGTGGTTTTAAGTTTCAAGTTCCAAGTTCCAAGATAAAAGATCGGAAAGCTATCACCGCAGAGGTAAATAAGTTATTTGGCTTTTGATCTTTAGTCTTTAGGGCACCTCTATTAATTCAACTATTCCGTCATTGCGAGCGCAGCGCGGCAATCTCATTGAATAAAAACAATGGCTTAGAGATTGCCACGTCACTTCGCTCCTCGCAATGACGAATTAATAGAGGTGCCCTTTAGTCTTTAGTCTTGGAACTTGGAACTTGGAACTTGGAACTTTATTTTGCAGGAAACGTCACCACAACCGTCACTCCCTTTCCTTTCCCCTTGCCCGTCTGGAATTCTATTTTCGCGTCATGCAGGTCAACGACGCGCTGCACGATAGACAGCCCCAGGCCACTGCCGGTCTGGCCGGTACCGAGGCCGCGATAGAAACGGTCGAAAACCCTGTCTTTATCCTCTTCCGCTATCCCCGGCCCACTGTCCATAATTTTTAATACCACACCTTCAGGTACACGGGTAATGCCTGCTTTTACCCAGCCACCTGCAGGCGTATAGCGAACAGCATTATCAAGCAGATTTCTGACCAGCACGGACAGTGCTTCTGCCTGCCCTTCTATCTGGATATCACCTGTGACCTGCCGCACTTCCAGGTCGACATTCTTTTCCATTGCCAGGCTAGCTACATCAGCGGCCACTTCTGTCAGTATGCGCGTCAAATCCTGTTGCTCAAATCTTCGTTTCGGGATATCCGGATCCAGCCGGGCCAGCATCAGCATCTGGCGCACCAGGTGTGCAGTATTATCGATGCCGATGATGATATGCCGGATCGCTGCGTCCTTTTCCTTTTCATCAGATGCTCTCAGTGCTACCTGGGCCTGCGCCTTGATTCCAGCCAGCGGCGTACGCAGTTCATGCGCCGCATCTGATGTGAAGCCGCGTTCATTACTTAATGCCTTCTTCAAACGGCTCAACAAGGTGTTTAGTGAAACAAATAAAGGCAGCACTTCCGCCGGCACCTTGGCAACATCAATCTCTTCAAGATTCTGCGGGTTGCGATGCCGCACCTCATCAGCAATCGCCTGCAGCGGTCTGAGGCTACGACCAGCGCCTATCCAGATCATCAGCATAAGTAATGGCAGCACAATGATAAAAGGCCAGTACACGTGCCGGGTAATTTCTGTAATCAATTGCTGGCGTATGTGATAATCCTGGGCAACTTCTATTGTAAAATCGACGATCTTGTCTCGCATGACAAATACGCGCCACTTGCCATCATCAGCAGTGACATCAATGAATCCTGTCGTATCTGTTGTAATATCAATATCTGGTGCCTGCTGTGACATAAACCAGGCTTTCCCATCATTGCCTCTGACCATAAAAGAAATCTTGCTTTCATAGAAATGGCCGGGCGCAGATACGCCCATCACTATCGCGCTGTTATTCTCCCCTTCTACCCCAGCCTCTGCCATTTCATGCAGGATCAGGGCATGCAGCACCCTGGCAGATTGCGCAAGCTGTGCATCAAAAAGTTCCTGTACCTCTTTGCGTGCCGAATGAATACTGCCGGCTGTGATCCCGCCCCAGACCAGCAGCATTAAGCTGCCGATGTAAAAAACAAGCCGAAGCCGGATAGACTGCGTCATTTTAGGGCACCTCTATTGATCCATGGATAGATCAGATTACATTCCAAATCGTTCATATCAAGGCAAGGACCGCACGTAATAGCCTAGCTATTGCGAAGATTCTTAACGCAGAGAGGAACGATTTGGGGTGGAAGATGAATATTCATGGATCAATAGAGGTGCCCATTACTTTGTCTATCGTATAACCCACGCCTCGAACTGTGCGAATCAGGTCTGAACCCAGTTTTTTACGCAGATGATGGATATGTACCTCGATCGCGTTACTCTCAATTTCCTCATCCCATCCATAGAGACTTTCTTCAAAATGCTGGCGCGAAAGCACCCGCCCCGCACTCTCCAATAAAAGCTGCAGCATGCTGAATTCTCTATGCGATAAATTGACCGATTCGCCATGCTGCGTGGCAACATGGGCTGCCGGATCAAGCGTAATGTCTCCATGAATAAGCATAGGCGCCGCCCTGCCAGCCCGTCGACGCAGCAGCGCCCTGACCCTGGCACTGAGTTCGTCCATGTCAAACGGCTTGGTCATATAGTCATCTGCACCGGCATCCAGCCCGGCTATGCGTTGATCAACTGTATCTCTGGCTGTCAATATCAGCACAGTGATGTCATTTGCCTCCTTGCGCAAGGCAGACAACACCTGCTGACCTGACATGCCCGGCAGGCCAAGATCCAGCACAACCAGGTCATGCCAGCCAACAGATGCAGCAGCCAGGGCCGCTTTACCATCCTTGACCCAGTCAACCGTAAAACCGGCCTGTGTCAGCCCGACACAAACAGCATCGCCCAGCAGGGCATCATCTTCTACCAGTAATATTCTCATTTAAAATGACGAGTTTGTTTGAATTAATCAGAGTCTGCCTAACTCTATCATGTGCAAGGTGGTAAATGCACAGGAACGTACAACACCTGCATTTACCTCCGCCTACCAGTCCTTTCGTTACTTTTATCGGGTTTTACCAGTCTGTTAAGGGTTCTTTAAGAAATGCAGACTAAAGTGCCAGTAATGGATAGCTATGGGCATGAGGTTTGCCTGTCAAACTGCCGCTAAGTATGGAAAAAATATTTTACAGTTGGAGAAATATCTCACTGTTATGTGAAGGAAAATGTTATGAAAACATCTATTAAAATTGCAGCGATTACAGCGCTTTCATTAACGGCTGGCCAGGCCCTGGCGTTTGAAACAGAAATTGAACGTGCGGGTATGCTGTATCTCAATATACCACTTAGCAATCATACTTCTGCACCAACGATGGAAAAATCGGTGCTGGGTTTCCGATTTGGTCAGACACGTATATCTACTGACCGCGCCGGCTCACTCTTTAGCTACTTCAGATCGCGCCCGGCACTGTTTGATGTGCAGTTTGGTATGGTTCGACACAAAAATACGCCTGATGATATGCACTTCGGCCTGATGGATCTAAAACTAACGGGAATTAGCTCTATCGAGAAGACCTACATCAACGGCCAGGCCGTAGTCGGTGGTGTTATTGCTTCGAAAGTCCTGATGGGTGCAGCCGCGGTGGGCGGCATCGGCATTGCTGCTGCAGCAAGCGGTGGTTCCAGTGATGATTCATCCGATGATGGTTCATCCAGTGAGTCTTCTTCCTCGAACGATGATGACGACAAAGATGATGATGTAGCAGAAAATGAAATCGAGAATGAAAGCGAACACGAAGAAGAACATGAAGACGAGGCTGAAAATGAACATGATGACGATGATGATCATGATGACGATGATGTAGCAGGGCACGATGACGATGATGACGTGGCTGAAATCGAAGATGATCATGCAGAAGGTACATCGTAAGAGTCCTGTCTAGATAAGGACTTCATTCAGCAACAGAAGTTTTTTTTGTAGAAAAGGCCGCTACCCAAAACAGGGTAGCGGCCATTTTTTCATGCTGCAGTTATCCAACCGCAAAGACGCAGAGAACGCAAAGGATAGATATTTTTTAAGCAAGAGCGCGTTACTATCACCGTGCCTGATTTGACCCAACCATAGTAAATGAAACTACAAAAAACTGAGACCCTGATTTCTTTGCGCCTTTGCGGTTAAGTAGTATTTTTAATCTCTTTCGCCGCGTGGGCGCGCCTCCCACAAATAATTTTTTCAGCTCACCAGCAATACAGACAGTCCATCTAAAAAGGCATCATTCTCAGCCGGACTGCCGATGGTCACCCGCAAACAGTTCTCCAGCGCACTACCGGCGCGATGCAGACATTTGATTAAAATCCCGCGTTTCAATAATTGAGCATGAATCGCCTCTGCGCGATCATCCGATATCCTGAATAAAATAAAGTTTGTATCACTCGGCCATGTCTTGACGCCGTTGAGTGATGATAGAGAATCATAGACCCGATCGCGCTCATCACAAATTTCATCAATCTGATACTGAAATGCCTGCCAGTGGTCAAGTGCGAAGGAGGCTGTTGCCTGGGTCAGGCTGTTGATATTGTAGGGCAGCCGCAGCTTGTCCAGTTCGTTTATCCAGTCAGCGTGGCCGGCAATCAAGCCGAGGCGTATGCCGGCAAGACCAACTTTAGACAGGGTGCGCATTACAACTAGATCAGGATGGTCAGCTAATCGAGAAATGAAGTTTTCACTGCCGGCCCTGGCAAAAGGCTGATAGGCCTCATCCACTACCACCAGCCCCGGCGCCAGATTGAGTATTTCTTCAATTTCTGCCTGCTGAAAAACCGCACCGGTCGGGTTGTTTGGCGAGGCGAGAAATATAACTGCGGGCTGGTGCTTGCTGATCGCTGCACGCATAGCAGGCATATCCAGCGTGAAATTCTGCTGCAAAGGCACTCCGGCATAAGACAAACCACATGCCCGTGCCAGCACTTCATACATAACAAATGACGGTGCCGGTGCAAGCACAGTACGGTCGTCACCGGCTACAGCCATCAGTATGGCCTGTATCAACTCATCCGAACCGTTCCCCAGCATGATGGCTGATTCATCTGGAATTTCCATCACAGCACGCAGCCGGTTAACAAGATCATCTGCGGCAGGATCCGGATAGCGGTTCAATTGCAGACCAGCAAGGGTATCGAGCCAGGGCTGTTTGAGTGCCTCCGGCATCGGCCAGGGGTTTTCCATTGCATCGAGCTTGATGAAGTCACCTGCGGGCGGCAC
>JAUWVE010000216.1 GCA_030617565.1 Gammaproteobacteria bacterium
CTTAATGCCATTTCTCTCCCGTACAGGTAGAATGCTTATTATGTATTCAGCAAGGAAGACAACATGAAGCTGTTTTTTTATTTTCTGCTGTTCATAGCTATTGTGGCTTTTGGACTCACATTTTCCCTCAAAAACCCGCAACTGGTTGAGCTCAATTACTATCCGGATATAGTCATATCTGCACCGCTGGTTGTTGTCCTGCTGGTGACTTTACTGCTGGGAATGCTGATCGGCATGCTGACAACCTTAATGCCGCAGTTGCGTAAGCATCGGGAATTGCAGCGGGCAAAAAAAGAAATTCAGAAACTGAGTAAAGAACTGCAGCAACAGAGCCCCTTGCCAGACAAGGATTCTATCTGAAGTGTTTGATGCTGCCTGGTTGTTATTGCTGCTGCCCCTTGCCGCCATTTCTGGCTGGATTGCCGCTCATCAGGATTGGCGATCAGAAAAACGCAAGTGTGCCGGTGATATCCCTTCGGATTATTTCAAAGGCCTGAATCTCCTGCTCAACGAACAACCGGACAAAGCCATTGAGGTTTTCATCAAGGTGCTGGAAGTCGATACAGATACTGTCGAAACGCACCTGATGCTAGGGAACCTTTTTCGTCGCAGAGGTGAGATTGAACGTGCAACAAGAATTCACCAGAATCTGATTGCAAGACCAAAACTGGATCGACATCAGCGCAGCCAGGCACTGTTTGAACTGGCCCAGGATTACCTGAAGGCAGGTTTGCTGGACAGGGCCGAGGACCTGTTGCTTGAATATGCCGAAATTGAGAAAGACCCCGAACCCGCCTTGCGTCAGCTGCTTTATGTTTACCAGCAGGAAAAAGAGTGGGATCAGGCGATTGCTACAGCGAAACGTTTTGCCAGGGCTAGCGGTGAATCGGCGGATGAAATGATTGCCCATTTTCTCTGTGAACAGGCAGAGGACGAAATCGACAAGAACAACCCCGACAAGGCTAAAGCCTTATTGAAGATAGCCCTGTCAAAGGACCCTGACTCAGTTCGGGCAAACATCCTGCGTGGAAATATTGCCCGTGATGAAGATGATTGTAAAAAGGCCATACGCTACTGGAAAAAGATAGAAAGCCAGGACAGGAGGTATTTGCCTGAAGTGCTGGGCCAGTTGTCCGAGTGTTTTAAGGAAATCGGTAATCAGGATGGCTGGCTGGAGCTATTGAATGAAGCATTGGAAAAAGATCGTGCAATCCCTGTAATGTTAAAATTGGCGGAAGAAATTGAATCAAGTGAGGGCGCGTCGGCGGCCCGTGAATTTGTTATTGAGGAACTACGTCAGCAACCCTCTATGCATGGTCTGTCCCGTATGATTTACCTTTCAGCCGTGCAGGCCGATGGTCAGTCGAAGTCTGATCTTGAAACTTTACAGGCAATAATAGAGCGCGTCCTCAGGTCAAGAAAGAACTATTTGTGTGAGCATTGCGGGTTTCGCGGTACAGCCATGCATTGGCAATGCCCGGGTTGTAAGCGCTGGAATACTGTTATACCGGTTTGGGATGATAGTGATGAGTAGGGTGGGGGTTGTTTTTGTGCTGGCGCATGGGTGAATCTTTCACCTTTTATGGTTGCGTTCTTTTTTTATTATTTTGCTTGTTTTAATCCGAGTTTTTCGTCCTTCATGGACGAGTAACTTTTCTTTGCTTGCTCAAAGAAAAGTCACCAAAAGAAAGAGCACCCGCATGCTTGCCCTTCGGGTTTCCTGCGATGCTCGAATGAGCTGGCGGGGTGTGAAACTCGTGGTGCGGTGTAACGGGTAAGATGTGCCTATCAGAGACCCACAAATGATTCAAGACAAGGCACAGTCCGCAGTTAATGGTTGTTCCCTTAACAAGGGCTGTAACGCAGAATTGAGTCATTTGTGGGCCTCCCTACGGGCGCGTTGAGTAGCCATCATCTGCGGCGTTACGTCTCTTGGAAAGGGCATGCCATACCCGGCGAAACGTGCCTTGCAGCTAATGGCTACTCAGCGCGCTGATAGGCACATCTTACCCGTTACACCACACTAGCTCAGACAACACACCACGAAGTCTCCAGCTCATCCTGCGCTTCTCGGCAAGCCTGAACGGGAGTTTAAGTTCAACGTCTAAACCCCGCTCACCAATAATTACTACCGTCATTCCGGCATGTCTCTAGCCGGAATCTATCTTTTTAAGAAACCCTGGATACCGGCCTACGCCGGTAGGACGTAAGAGTATAGGTTTT
>JAUWVE010000212.1 GCA_030617565.1 Gammaproteobacteria bacterium
GCGGTAAGAGAAATGCTGACATTGTTGCAGAAGACCATTCCAGTTAGACAATGTGAAGACGGATTTTTCCGCAACCGCTCCCGACCCTGCCTGCAATACCAGATAAAACGATGTACCGCACCCTGCGTGGGTCTGATAAGCAGAGAAGATTACGCCAGGGATATTGAACAGGCAGTACTCTTCATCAATGGCCAGAAAGATACCCTCGCTGAGTCACTGACAGAAGCCATGGAGCAGGCATCAGCAAAACAGGAATTCGAACTGGCCGCTGAATTGCGAGACCGGGTCTCTCGAGTTCGTCAGATTCAGGCAAAACAATATGTCAGCGGCAAGCAGGGGGATTTTGATGTCATCGTCCAGGTACAGGAGGAGGGAACAACTGCTATCGGTGTCATGTTTATACGCGCAGGACGCTCACTGGGCACCAAGGTTCTGTTCCCGCGCTTTGGGCTGGAGCAGGAGGAGGGCGAAATGTTGTCGGCATTTATCGCCCAGTTTTATTTGAACAAGCCACCGGCCAGGTTAATACTGTTGCCAGTGCAGCTAGCCGATGCTGAACTTCTGTCGTCAGCGCTGACAGAGAGAGCAGCTTATCGGGTGCGACTTGCTGCCGTGCAGCGTGGAGATAAACGGCGCTGGCTGGAATCTGTCAGGATCAATGCAAGGGATGCCCTGAGGCGGCGTCTGGCGACTGAGACCAATTATCGTGAAAGACTGAATCAGCTGGTCGATGCGTTGGACTTAGCTGCAAGCCCGGAGCGTATTGAGTGCATAGATATCAGCCATACCCAGGGTGAGGCGACTGTCGCATCGCTGGTGGTGTTCGGAAGCGAAGGACCGCTTAGCAGTCAATATCGTCGCTATAATATCACCGGTATTGCACCCGGTGATGATTATGCTGCCATCCATCAGGCATTGAGCCGCCGCTTTCGTCGCATGAAAGATGAAGGGAAAAATTTTCCTGATTTACTGTTGATTGATGGCGGCAAGGGTCAACTCGCATCGGCCTGTGATGCGTTGCAGGAACTTGGCGTGAGAGGTGTCATAACGGTGGGGGTGGCAAAAGGTAAAGAGCGCAAAGCCGGCTGGGAGCGTTTATTTAGAGCGGGTGAGCCTGTACCGGTAATGCTGCCGCCAGACTCACCCGCACTGCATCTGGTGCAGGTAATCCGTGATGAAGCTCACCGGTTTGCTATTACTGCCCACCGTCGGCAACGTGCTAAGGCGAGAGTTACGTCCACCCTGCAATCCATACCCGGTATTGGTGATAAAAAGCGTCAGGCACTGTTAAAGCATTTTGGTGGGCTGCAGGGAGTTGAACGGGCAGGCGTAGATGACCTGTCCCGGGTTGTCGGCATCAATCGAAAGCTGGCCGAACGCATACATGCCTGTTTGCATTGATGCGAGTTTCACGTTGTAAGTTTCAAGTTTTAAGGCGTAAAGCGTAAAGCGTAAAGCGTAAAGCGTAAAGCAGTTATCAGGGATGCTAACAAAGTGTTAGACTTTAACTAATACAAAAATACAATGGATGTATCCTGCCGCTGTGCCACTAAACATTCCAAACATCCTGACACTACTGAGAATCCTGCTGATTCCGTTCTTTTTTGTTGTGTATGTCATTGATGCTAACTGGAGCAATCAGGTGGCTGCAGTCATATTCATCGTGGCTGCTATCACGGACTGGCTCGATGGCTATCTGGCCAGACGCTTAAACCAGTACACTACTTTTGGTGCATTTCTTGATCCTGTTGCCGATAAATTAATCGTTGCAACGGCCCTCGTCCTGCTGGCAACCGATCAAAAAGTACTGGATCTGGTCATTTCCGTGCCCTTATTTGCCGCAGCAGTGGCCATCATAATAGGCAGGGAAATCGTCATCTCAGCACTGCGTGAATGGATGGCAGAATTGGGAAAACGCGCAAGCGTCGCAGTCTCTTATATTGGTAAGGTCAAGACTACCATGCAGATGATAGCCATCAGTTTGCTGATATACCAGGAACCCTTATTTGGCCTGCCAGTTTTCGTGCTGGGTGAATTACTGCTATTTGTTGCTGCTGCACTGACCTTGTATTCAATGATTGTCTACCTCAGAGCTGCATGGCCGGTGCTCACAGATCAGGAATAACAGCTTGACAGTTGAAGCTGTGTGCATACAATAGTCGACCCACGCGGGAATAGCTCAGCTGGTAGAGCACGACCTTGCCAAGGTCGGGGTCGCGAGTTCGAATCTCGTTTCCCGCTCCAAACACTC
>JAUWVE010000058.1 GCA_030617565.1 Gammaproteobacteria bacterium
ACTGGATGCCTCCAGATCAACTGGTGGGTCCTGCGCAAGATCCTGAAGGGCCTTGAATAGTGTCCTGGCTGGATCAAACATGGATACCGCTTCGGCGCCGGTCTGTTTGGATAACTTCTCACCTTTTGCGTTGACCGCTACAGGTATATGTCCATATTGCGGTGACTGGATGCCCAGTACCTGTTGTAGATAAATCTGCGCCGGAGTCGAAGTGAGGAGGTCGGCGCCGCGAATGATTTCAGTGATCTGCTGATCTGCATCATCAGCAACGACTGCCAGGTGATAGGCATACAGCTTATCAGCACGGCGTACGATGAAGTCACCACTCGAAGCAAAAAGACTGAATGCCTGCTGATCCTGAATCAGGTCTGTCCAGGTGGCTGTACGGTCGGGCGTTTTGATACGTAATGCATAGCGTTTGCGATCATGCTGGTAGACCTTGCGGCAGTAGCCCATGTAGATTTTCTCGCCACGCTCCGCTATTTCCTTCCTGCTGCAGCTGCAGCGATAAAGCAAATCATCTTTTGTTAGTTGTGCCAATGCTTCATTATATATTTCACTGCGACGACTCTGATAGATGACCTCTTTGTCCCAGAATAGACCGAAATGTTCCAGTGTACGCAATATTTCTGTACTTGCTCCTGCTACTTCCCGTGGTGGATCAAGGTCCTCAATACGAACCAGCCAGGTGCCATTTTTTGAGCGGATATTGAGAAAGCTGGCAACTGCGGCCAGTAGTGAACCATAGTGGAGAGGGCCGGTAGGGGAGGGTGCAAAGCGTCCAGTAGCCGGGGGAGTCATCTTTTCCGGTAAAGTATATGAATTGCCTTTTTTAGTGACCTGCTTGGTTGCGAAATACTGTATTTACTGGCCAGCCATTTAACCACAGGCTTACGATTTTTATTCAGGCATTTATACTTTAACTGTTCTTTAGTCATTGAATTAAGAGCAGAGATTAGCTGTTTATTTTGCTCCCGGTTATCGCGAATCCGGTGACAGTCCGTTAGATAAGTATGAATGGTGAAAAGGGCCGCTTGTTGCTCCGGGAATGGCCATAATATCTGACGCTCTACTCGCAGATACAAAGAAGGGTGGAGTGGGTCGAAGCGCCTTTTTCTATCTTTACTGCCGGCTGATGAAAGACAGGGGCGAGGGTGCTGGTTCAGTTCGGCTTCAGGTGTCAAGCCCCAGGCAAAACGTAGAAAAGGACCTTTTTTAACAATGGTATTTACGATAGCCTCGGCGTCACGCTTGCTGTTCTGCATGCCAGCGACTGGCTCATGTATCGTTTGAAATGATTGCCCTATTTTTTCTTCCGCCGCCCAGTTATTGGCCTGGCAAAGGTGTACCGCAGCCAGCCAGTCACGACCAAAAGGAGATTTACTGATTATCGCCAGGTCTTCCTGTATCTGGCAGGCCAGGGCATCCAGTGCGTCATGGTAGTCAGGGGAGGGTGCCGGCCCATTCCGTTCAACTCTGATTAAGCGTAGTTTGTGGTCAAAAACAAGTGTTTCATCAGTAAGTTCACAATAGAGTGCAATGTCTTTTTCCGACTGGCTATTGAGCTGAAAAAGCCTGGGGTGTTCCAGTGTCAGGCGTTCAATGATAAAGCGTAGAATGCTGGTTAAAACCTCAGCAGACAGGTTTTGTGTACGGTAATATTTTGACAGCCTTTCCTGTCGTGCATCGAGCTTTACCTGGCGACAGGTAGCAAAATTCTCATCCAGCTGGAACACCTGCTGGTCAGCGACAGTATTACCGAGGTCAATACCGAAATCCTTCAGTGCGGGGCCGACATCGTAAGTACCATCCTGCAGAGGAAAATAGCTTGCAGCCTGCGCTAGCGGGATGTTTTCAGATATATCGGTCATGCTCCCTGTTACTCTCCATTGCCGGTCAGCAGTGTAAGAGCCTCGTTGTATTTTTTCTGTGTCTGCCTGACGATGCCATCTGGTATGACGGGTGCGGGGGCTGTTTTATTCCAGCCGCTGCTCTCCAGCCAATCACGAATATATTGTTTGTCGAAACTTTCAGGGCTGCTGCCGGGCTGATAGCTGCCAACCGGCCAGAATCGGGAGGAATCCGGCGTCAGTGCCTCATCAATGAGAAAAAGCCTGCCCTGTTCATCCTCTCCAAACTCAAATTTGGTGTCTGCAATAATAATCCCGTGCTGCAGAGCAAATTCTGCTGCAAAGCGGTACAGTGCCAGACTGGCATCCCTGATTTCTTCGGCACGCTGCCGGCCGATCTTATCAAGCAGTATTTCAAAGCTGATGTTTTCGTCATGTTCACCTGCTGCGGCCTTGGTTGATGGGGTAAATAATTCCTGTGGTAATTTATCCGCTATTTTCAGTCCTGCCGGCAGGGAAATTCCACAGACGCTTTGTGTCTGTATATATTCCTTCCAGCCTGAACCCGCCAGGTATCCACGGACGATGGCTTCAACAGGCAGTACTTTCAGGTTTCTGACTATCATGCTGCGTCCCTGCAGCCATTGTTTCTCTGCCGGGTTTAATGGCAGGCTGGAAATATCTGTAGACAATAGATGATTAGGGATGATGTGGCGGGTCTTCTCAAACCAGAATTCAGCAACCCGGGTCAGTAGGCGCCCCTTGTCAGGGATCTGCGTTGGCAGGATGACATCAAAGGCGGACAGGCGGTCAGTGGCAACAAACAACAGGCGCTCTTCGTCTATACGATATATTTCTCTCACTTTGCCGCTGGCAATGTGTTCAAGACTGGTGATGGTTTCAGTTTTAAGCGCCATTCTGGTTATTTGTTTTCGTTAAATAGTGAGAAGTAGCCATATCATTCAGCGACCGATTCTAACCCCTGTATATTAAGGCAGAGTTATTGCTTCTGTTTTCTCTGTGTCCTCTGCGAGAAAAATGTTTTACGTTTTACGGGTCAGGTATTCGTAACACATAAATCGCAAGTCATAAAACTAATCACCCTGTTCATCCATACTCTGCGCAAAAATCCTGGAATTTGAAGACTTTATCTCGTGGGGTTCGCAGTGAACTATCCCTAATCACCGTGATCATGCTTGATGTGCTTATGGATAAAATCACGGATAAAAAACATTGGTCGCGCACTACTGAAGTGATCAATCGCTTCACCCTTATGAAAAAGTATTACAGTTGGAAAGCCGCGCACGTTATAACGGCCGGCCAGCTTCATATTATCGCCTTCATCCACTTCAACTTTTGCCAGCAGAACCAGTCCCTGTTCTTCTTCTACCGCTTTTATCAGGTTCGGTGCAAGAACATGGCAGGGGCCGCACCAGTCGGCCCAGAAATCAACCAGTACCGGTATAGTATGCGACTGCTGAATAACTTTAGCATCAAACTCTGGCAAATTGATGTCAATCACATGCGGATGGTCTGGTTTAATGTTATGCATCTGCGTTTCCGGTGATATTCCTGCTGTTGTTTTGTGTACTTCGTCGCTTTGTCTAAATTCTTGAATAAACAATATTGCCGGCAAGCAGAGTGGTGTTGACGCGACCTTTCAGTGGCCAGTGTTTGAACGGGGTGTTATGGCCTTTGCTGAGCAGTTTTGTGCTGTCTAACAGCCATTCCTCATGGGGATCAAATATGCAGATATCCGCCAGGCATCCTGTACCTAGACTACCGGCTTTGATGCCGAGCAGGGCGGCAGGCCCCGAACTCAAGCTGGCGATCAGTGTGCTGAGGTCCATGACCTCTTCATGAACCAGTTTCAGTCCGAGCGGCAACAGCGTTTCAAGACCTGAAATGCCGGGTTCTGCTTCACTGAATGCAGCAAGCTTGGCATCTCTTTCATGCGGCTGATGGTCAGAGCAAATTGCCTGGATATCACCTTGTGCGACGGCTGTACGCAGGCGGTCTTTATCTCTTTCTGATCTCAATGGCGGTATCACACGACACAGGGTATTGAAGTCACTGACATCGTATTCAGTCAGATACAGATGATGCATGGCTACATCTGCAGTCACCTTAATGCCTCTTTTACGCGCCTGCACAATAAGGTCGACTGAGCGAGCACTGGAAAGGCGGGCGAAGTGTGCCCTGACACCCGTCTGTTCGATGAGTGCCAGATCACGGGCAACAATAACGGTTTCTGCTGCCTCCGGTATACCGGCCAGGCCGAGACGGGTACTGATCTCGCCTTCGTGCATGCAGCCAATATCGCTTAGCCAGGGATCGTTGGCATGCAGTATCAACAGTAGATCAAAGCTGGAGGCATATTCCATTGCACGTCGCATGACCATAGTGTTGGTGATAGCATTATTTGCATTACTGAATGCCACGCAACCTGCCCGATGCAGTGCATGCATGTCTGACAGGGTTTCTCCACCGAGTGCTCTTGTCAGAGCACCTAGCGGAAGTATGCGCGTCAGGCCGATTTCTCTGCCACGATGGGTCAACATGTTGGCCATTGCCGGGGTGTCTATAATGGGCGTGGTGTCCGGTGGGCAGCAGCTAGTAGTTATGCCGCCTGCAATGGCTGCAGCACACTCGCTCTTCAGAGTAGCCTTGTACTCCTGTCCGGGTTCACGCATGCGCGCGCTGAGATCCACCAGGCCGGGGCAAACGATTTGATTCGTTGCATCGATGATTTTATCTGCGGTGAATCCATCAGGTGCATTACCTGATGCAATAATATTGCCATTGGCAACATACAAATCCTCTACACGATCAATATTATTGGCAGGATCAATGATCCGCCCACCCTGGATATGTATATTCATCAGCTCAGCCATTGCCTTCTCCACCGAGGACCATCGCCATCACCGCCATTCTGACAGCTATGCCGTTGGTGACTTGCGGCAGGATGACTGATCGCGGGCCGTCTGCCACCACCGAAGATATTTCCAGTCCGCGATTGATGGGCCCGGGGTGCATGATAATGGCATCCTCTGCCGCCGCTGCAAGGCTCTCAGTTGTCAGGCCATAGAGATTAAAATATTCCTGTTCACTGGGGATGTAGGCATTATGCATGCGTTCTTTCTGCAGGCGCAGCATCATCACCACATCGACACCCTCAAGACCCTGCTTAAGGTCGTTGTAGGCATGTACCCCCAGCCGTTCTACCTGCGACGGCAGCAGACTATTGGGGGCGACAACCCGAATCTCGTGAACACCAAGGGTGTTCAGAGCATGTATTTGAGAGCGCGCAACGCGTGAATGCAGGATATCGCCGACGATTGCCACACGCAATTCATTAAACGGGCCCTTGTACTGGCGAATGGTAAACATGTCCAGCATCGCCTGTGTCGGATGTGCGTGCTGGCCATCACCGGCATTGATGATATGCACGTGGTCCGGTACATGCCGGGCGATCAGTTCAGCTACTCCACTTTTTGCATGGCGGATGACAAACAGGTCGGTATGCATGGCCTCGAGAATGTTAACCGTATCCAGCAGGGTCTCGCCCTTGCTGGTCGATGAAGTGCCTGGATTCAGATTGATGACGTCTGCTGATAGACGCTTGGCGGCAATTTCGAAGGTGGTGCGGGTACGGCTGCTGTTCTCAAAAAAAAGATTGACGACGGTATGACCGCGCAGCAATGGAAGCTTTTTAATATCGCGCTGGCCGAACTGGGTGAATTTGTCCGCGGTGGTGAGTATCTGCTGTAGAGTCTCTTTCTGCAGGCCTTCTATAGACAGGAAATGGCGCAGTTTACCGTTGTCGGTGTACTGCAGATGCGGCCTCATGACTGGTTGTCCCCAGCTGCCAGGTCTCCCACCATCAGCGACAGTTTTTCCGGGCCGGTCAGTTTTATTTGTTGATCTGGCGTCAGGTCCAGCGTCATGCCGCAATAATCGGCCTGAATAGGCAGTTCATGGCCATTTCTTTCAACCAGCACACAAAGGCGGATTGAGGCGGGCCGGCCATAGTCAAAAATTTCGTTCATGGCGGCGCGTACGGTGCGCCCGGTCTGCAGTACATCATCGATCAGCAGGATGTGGCGGTCGCTTATGTCCTGTGGGATGTCTGAGGCTTTGACTTCGGGGTTGAGACCAATGCGACTGAAGTCATCACGGTAGAAACTGATGTCCAGACTGCCGCAGGGTTCATTAATGGCCAGTCGCCGATGGAGAATTTCTGCCAGCCAGGAACCACCGGTATGAATACCGATAATGACGGGGTTAATAGCAAGCAGTGGAGTAAGATCGGTGACCAGTTTGTCTAACAGTACAGAGACGTCGACATCAATCTTTTTTGTCATTCCCAACCAGTCCATTCAAGAAGGTTTGCAGGATCTCTCTAGCTGCGTAGCTGTCAACCAGACCCCTGGAGCGCTTGCTATTATAGCCTGCCTCGCGTATTTCAGATAGTGCCATGTGTGTGCTTAGTCTTTCATCAACATGATGCACTGGCAGGCTGTACCGACCGTGCAGCTGGTTGCCAAACCGTCGTGCCCGGGGCGTCACCGGGTTGTCGCTGTTATCCATCTGGATTGGCCAGCCGACGATCAAGGCATCCGGCTGCCATTCAGCAATTAGCCGTGAGATGTGATCCCAGTCCGGCTGATCATTTTTAACCCGTATGGTATCCAGCGCCGTGGCACTGACCGATACCGTGTTGCCAACGGCTATGCCGATTCGTTTGCTGCCGTAGTCGAAGCCAAGGTAGGTGGCAGATTTCATGCCTTGCCAGAATAATAAGACATCTTGTTGAGATCGATGCCAGCCAGGTTGGCCGCGGCCTCCCAGCGTTTCTCGACGGCTGTTTCAAAAATTACCTGCTTATCGGCAGCGGCATAGACCCAGGAGTTTTCTGACATCTCGATTTCAAGTTGAGACGATGCCCAGCCTGCATAACCCAGTGCCAGCAGGTAATTACCTATCTTTTCTCCCCCTGCCAGTGCTTCGAGAAAGTCCGCTGAGGTAGTCAGGCGCAGCTCGTCGCCTATGTTCAAAGTGTTATCCCATTTCCGACTGGCATCATGCAGGGCAAACACATGATCCGGCCTTACAGGGCCGCCATGCCAGATGGAATCCACAGGGTGCTGCAGGTTTTCAGTTGCTAGTCCGGCATCACTAAACAATTCAGTTACACTCAGCTGCAGTGGCCGGTTGATGATGACCCCCATGGCACCTTCATCGTCATGATGGCAGATTAACGTCACGCTATGAGCAAAGTTTTCATCCTGCAGGGAAGGCATGGCGATAAGGAAATGGTTGGCAAGTGATTTCAATTGCTGGTCAACCGGTCACCATGCTGGAATTTCCAGGTGCGAGTGATGTGGATGATATCAACATCATCACGAAAGTTTTTCGGGAAGGGGGAGTAAGGTGCGGCCAGACGGACAATGCGGATCGCCGCATCGTCTAATGCCTTGTGGCTTGAACTGCGCCGGACATTAATGCTGTCCAGTCGGCCATCAGGCAGGATGGCAACATCCAGGATCAGGCTGCCGGTCAGGTTCCGACGTTTTGCCTCTTCGGGGTAATTCAGGTTGCCGATACGCTCGACCTTGGCACGCCAGGCATCCATATACGATGCATATTTATACTCACGTGTGCGTGCAGTCAGAAATTTTTTGCGTGGTCGCTTTTGATAATTCTGCTGCTGCAGGGATATTTCAGCCAGCAAACGGTCCCGTTCGCTGGCCAGACTCATCTGTCGGGGCAGACCTACTAATGGTTTCTGCTCCGGTGTTTTCTTTTTCTTGTTTTCCTGCGGCTGAGAAATGGTCTTCTGTTTTTTAGTTTCAGCTACCAGTACCTTGTCTGTATGAGAGCTAATATCTTCGGAGGCGACACTCGCAGGGCGAAAAATGGGTTCTGATTGTTTATTTGTAGACGTCCCGGGAAGTGGGCTGGTTGCACGTAGAGGTTGGTCGCTGTCGCCGCCACCCTGCTGGCTGGCATTGGCAAGGAAATCCGCTTCGTCGGGTTCTTCCTTTGTATGTGCCTGCACCAGTGTGATTTCAAGCTGAGGCGGGGCGTCACTGGCCTGTTTTTTAGGCAATGAGAAAGTTAGCCCGAGGATTAGCACAATATGTAACAGTGCAGCACCAATCAGGGTGATGCCAAGATCACTGCTGCTGTCCTGATCATTAGTGTAGTGGTACATATTATTTAACGATTAAGCGTGACGAGAAACCGTTAGCTACAAGGCAGGTTTCGCAGTAAATGGTTGTTCCCTTTACAAGGAACCTAACGCCGTAGATGGCGGTTTCTCGCCGCGCCCGAAGGGAGGCCCACAAATGGCTCAATACGGCGTTGCAGTTTTTGGCAAGGGAATGACCATTACCTGCAAACTGCGCCTTGTCTAGAACCATTTGTGGGCCTCTTAATCGTTAAATAATATGAACCACTACACTGAACAGTTCGGCATAGCTCATACTGTGATTTCAAGTCTCTTTTCTATAGAGGATGCAATTATAGCGTTAAACAGACCAAAAAAAACGCCTGCTGCAATCAGTACGGGTGTTAATGCCAGTATTCCCGGGTGTGGGATAAACAGCCACCACGCTACCAGCAGCTGGGCCATTACGTGGCTGACACTGGCCAGTATGCTGATGCCTGCCATCCCTACCCATGGGCGCATGCCCGTCCACAGTAGCCCCATGGCAAGCAAACTCGCCAAAGCGCCACTGAGGCTGAGAAAAAAAGTCGGTGACATAAACGTCCCCAGCAACAGACTGCCAGCGGTTACCCGCAGCAGACTGACCCATGCCGCAAATCGCCAGCCATAGCGGAACAGTACCAGCAGGGTAACAATATTCGCCAGCCCCGGTTTAATGCCTGGAACAGG
>JAUWVE010000225.1 GCA_030617565.1 Gammaproteobacteria bacterium
TGGTCACCAGTACTGGAGCCGCAAGGATCCGCAGGAAGCCATCCTGTCACACTTTCCTGAAGCACGCGCTGTTGTTTATGGCCATAGTCATTTTGTGCAACACGAAAAATTCGATGGGCGTTGGCTGCTGAACCCCGGTGCTGCAGGCAACCGTCTTAATCGAGGGGGGTCGTCCTGCCTGATTCTTAAAGCGAGTGTGGATAAATGGCTGGTTGAGATGTACCGGTTTGTTAATGAATGATTAGATCCAAGTTCCAAGTTCCAAGTTCCAAGTTCCAAGTTCCAAGTTCCAAGTCAAAAAAACAACCTAATTACTTGGATCTTGGATCTTGGAACTTGGATCTGTATTCCTTAATCCCATATCCGGCATTTCCTTTATATACAAATCCTGCTTGGAATACGGTATCTCAATTCCTTCCTGCTGGAAGCGCTTGTATACAGCGGAGTTTATGTCATCCACAGCCCTGCCCTTGAGGACGGGTTCATTGATCCAGCATAGCAATTCAAACTCCAAACCCGATCCACCAAAATTGCGGAAGCGCACCCGGGGTTCGGGAAAATCACAGGCGAAAGTAGAACGCTTTGCCTCTTCCAGTAAATAGTTTCGCACCAGGTCGATGTCAGAGCCGTAAGCGACACTGACTTTTATCCGGATACGGTATTTCTCATGCGGGCCACCTGTTTCATTGATTACAGCAGTATTGCCCATAATGGAGTTGGGAATAGTGACCTCTACATCATCACGGGTCAGTAATCGGGTGCTGCGTAAACCGATGTTCTGTATCTCGCCCCGCATGCCATCCTGTAGCACGACATAGTCACCAATCTTGTAGGGTGCATCTGCCATGATAAATACCCCTGAAATCAGGTTGCCAAGAGTATCCTTGGCGGCAAAGCCTATGGCAATACCCAGTACACCTGCAGATGCAAGCCAGGCAGTCATATCGACATCCCAGGTGGTGAACAGCATGTAAATTGCAATACTGGAAATAATGACCAGGGTCAGGTTTTGCAGTATCGGTAAGGTGCGTGTGGTAACAACGCCTTTCTCCTGATGACTGATGCTGGTCAGCAACAGGCGGGTCGCACGGATGAAAAAAAGTGTCCAGATTAATACCAGCAGGCTGGTGAATAATGAATCAAGCAGGCGGATTATGTGACCATTGCCTATGAGTATGTCTGCAATGATGTCTATGCCGAATATTAATATAGTGAAAAAAATGGGTTGTCGCAGGTGTTTATGCAATTCCTCATCAACGGTATTTCTGGTTTTCCTTAATAGTCGATGCAGGAATTTGTGTACAATCTGGGAGATTAACCATGCAATAGAAATCGTCAGCATCATGACAATCAATGCGACGGCATAGCGATTATTCCCGACCAGATTAAAGACAGGAATCAACCAGCCCATAAAGGTTGCTTCAAAACTGGTAAAGGCATCCATGGTCAATGATTCTTCATTTCAATGACGCTGCTGTGGAGTGGGAACGCACCTTTCTTACGGTCAATGAAGAAATTTTGCAGTGTGGTATCAATCGTTTTAAAGGCTAAATCTTCCCATGGGATTTTTTCCTCTGAGAAAAGTTCTGTTTCCAGGCTCTCAACTCCCGGGTAAAAATCAGTATTATTCAGGTCTGCCAGAAACATCATGTAGACCTGTGAGATATGTGGCAGGCTGATGATGGTATAGAGACGTAAGTTTTCCAGTGAGGCATTTGCTTCTTCAACACTTTCCCTCGCTGCAGCCTGTTCAAGAGTTTCCTCATTTTCCATAAATCCTGCAGGCAGCGTCCAGTAGCCGCGACGTGGTTCGATGGCGCGTTTACAGAGCAAGACTTTGTCTTCCCAGACCGGCAGGCAGCCTGCTACTATTTTTGGGTTCTGGTAGTGGATGTCGCCGCAGCTTATACAGACATATCTCTCACGGTTATCCCCGGAAGGAATGCAAATGTTTACAGTTGAGCCACAGCTTTGGCAATATTTCATAAGAATATGTTAACCGTAGATGGGAGAAGAGGAAAGGAGGAAAGGACAGGTTTTGGGGTTATTGTGGGAGGCGCGCCCGCCCGGCGCTAATGTCGTTGCCAAACGAAAAGTAGACTTAGCCCCCCGGGGGCGCCGCCCCCAACAATCAAGTAA
>JAUWVE010000209.1 GCA_030617565.1 Gammaproteobacteria bacterium
TATTTGCATATACCCGCAATTCTGAGCGCAGCAGAGGTGACGGATGCTGATGCGATTCACCCCGGTTACGGTTTTTTATCTGAAAATGCAGACTTCGCAGAACTGGTAGAAGCCTGCGGCTATATATTTATCGGCCCTACGGCGGCCAATATCCGTACCATGGGTGACAAGGTATCAGCCATCAAGTCGATGCATGAATCAAATGTTCCCTGTGTGCCGGGTTCCGATGGTGTGCTGGGTACCGATGATGAAACTAACCTGGAGATCGCTAAAAAGATCGGTTATCCCATCATAATCAAGGCATCAGGTGGCGGCGGTGGCCGCGGCATGCGCGTGGTACATACTGAATCTGCCTTGCTTAATGCCGTTGTCCTGACTAGAACAGAGGCCGGTGCTACCTTCAATAATCCAGATATATACATGGAAAAATATCTGGAGCACCCGCGCCACGTTGAATTCCAGGTGCTATCTGATAAGCACGGCAATGCAGTACATCTTGGTGAACGTGACTGTTCCATGCAGCGCCGTAATCAGAAGGTGGTGGAAGAAGCCCCTGCTCCTGGAATTACTGAAGAGCAGCGCAATGTCGTGGGTGAGCGCTGTGCGGAAGCCTGTCGTCAAATTGGCTACCACGGTGCCGGCACCTTTGAATTTCTCTATGAAAATGGAGAATTCTATTTTATCGAAATGAACACACGTGTTCAGGTAGAGCACCCGGTAACAGAAATGATAACCGGGGTTGATATCGTCAAGGCACAGATAATGATAGCCGCAGGTGAACCTTTGCCGTTTACTCAGGATGACATAGAGATTAAGGGGCATGCTATAGAATGCCGGCTTAATGCAGAAGACTCTGAAACTTTTATGCCTTCACCCGGAAGAATCACCCAGTTTCATGCTCCGGGCGGTCCAGGTATACGCGTAGATTCTCATGTCTATAACAACTATGTTGTACCCTCACACTATGACTCGATGATAGGCAAGTTAATCGCGCACGGTGGTGATAGAGACGAAGCACTTGCACGAATGTCCAGTGCCCTTGGTGAGATTATTATTGACGGTATTAGAACCAACATTTCTTTACACCGTCGTATCATTTCGGATCATGGTTTTAAAAGCGCCGAATTTGATATTCACTATCTTGAGAAAAACATCACTAATACTGCCTGAATGTCCTGGCTTAAGATTTCGTTTGCAGTTAAGAAGGATCAACTGGATATTGTCAGTGAGCAGCTGGAGCAGGCAGGTGCCCAGGCCGTCACCATCGAAGATGCGGGCGACCACCCTTTATTTGATTTGCTGGATGGCGAGCAGCCAGTCTGGGACAGTAGCCTGATTACGGGTTTATTCAATGCTGAGCAAGGCCTCGATGCCGTGCTGGCAGAACTGGCAAATAGCTTTACTCCACGCACCCTGCCGGATTACCAGGTAGAAACGCTGGCAGATCAGGATTGGGAGCGCAGCTGGATGGACCGTTTCCAACCTATGCAATATGGCAGCAAGCTGTGGATCTGCCCGACATGGTGTGAGCCGCCTGATCCTGACGCAACCAATATCATGCTGGACCCCGGGCTGGCATTTGGTAGCGGCAGTCACGAAACAACACGTTTGTGCATGCAGTGGTTGTCAGGGCAGGAGCTTGAAGGTAAATCTGTTATCGATTACGGCTGTGGTTCTGGAATCCTCGCGATCACGGCACTTAAAATGGGAGCTGCTCATGCGCTGGGCGTAGATATTGATCCCCAGGCTCTGCAGGCGAGCAGGCAAAATGCGCAACTTAACCTGGTTAGCGATAGTCTGCAGCTTGAATTGCCGGAAAATGTGCCTGAGCAATCTGAAGCCGATATCATTTTTGCCAATATTCTTGCTGGAACACTGATTGAACTAAAATCTCAATTGCTGGGATTTCGCAAGCCACAGGGTGTATTGATTCTTTCCGGTGTCTTGCAGTCGCAAAAAGTGCTAATAATTAATGAGTTTGAGGCTGGGAATATTGTTCAAGTTGTTAGCGAAGGTGACTGGCTGATGATGTCAGTCATTGCGCAGCAATAACTTACACACTGCTGGTTCTAGCTCTATTTATCATGGTTTTTCGAGAATCAGTCAGCCAATACAGGTACAATTGATCAATATGTTTACCCAGTGTCCGAAGTGCCAGTCCGTGTTTATGGTATCTGATAAAGATATCAAAGCCCATGAGGGCCTGGTGCGCTGTGGTAATTGCTACTCAGTATTCAATTCCAGCTGGAATCTGACAGATGACCCACGTAGTGATTTTGTCGAAGAAAAT
>JAUWVE010000047.1 GCA_030617565.1 Gammaproteobacteria bacterium
AGAAAGCGAGAGCCTGGAAGAACTGGATGGTTTTATCAGAGCAATGATAGAGATTAAGAAAGAGACAGTAGAACAGGCAGACACTGTAAAAACCGCCCCCCATACCCTGCCTGTTAGACGGCTGGACGATGTACGCGCGGCTAGGCAGCTGGATATCGTCTGGCAAAAAAAAATATAACCATTTTGGAACCGTAAAGATGCAAAGTACGCAAAGAAAGAACTATATTTAAAATGGGTTTTCCTTTGTGTCTTTCGCCTCTTTGCGGTTGAAAAAGATTTTATTAATGCAACTGGAATAACAACATGACAGCTTTAATTTGTGGATCGATGGCCTTCGACACCATCATGGTCTTTGAAGACCGCTTCAAAAACCATATCCTGCCGGATCAGGTGCATATCCTGAATGTTTCCTTTCTGGTGCCCAGCATGCGTCGTGAGTTTGGTGGCTGTGCCGGCAATATTGCCTATAATCTGAATCTGCTGGGTGGTGAAGGTCGGCCGATGGCTACCGTGGGCCGTGATTTCGGTCCCTATGCTGACTGGATGGACAAGGCCGGTGTCAGTAGAGAGTCATTGAAAGAACTTGCTGATGATTACACCGCGCAGGCCTACATCACCACAGATCAGGACGATAATCAGATAACCGCATTTCATCCGGGGGCCATGAACCAGTCGCATTTGAACAGGGTGTCTGATGAGTCGGGTGTGTCTATAGGCATTGTTTCCCCGGATGGCCGTCAGGGCATGATCGATCACGCAACACAGTTTGTTGAAGACAGTATCCCGTTCATTTTTGACCCGGGTCAGGGGATGCCGATGTTTGATGGTGATGACCTGAATCGTTTTCTTGAACAGGCCACCTGGCTGACGTTGAATGACTACGAATTCCAGTTATTTTCTGAGCGAACAGGTAAAACCGCTGAGGAAATTGCTAATGAAGTGGATGGCCTGGTGGTAACCCGCGGTGGCGAAGGGTCTATTATCTATACGAAGAGTAAGGAAATATGCATACCCGCTGCAAAAATTGATAAGCTGAAAGACCCAACCGGCTGTGGTGATGCCTACCGTTCAGGCCTGTTGTATGGTTTGATGAATAATATGGACTGGGAAACCACCGGGCGTCTGGCTGCAATAATGGGTGCATGCAAAATCGAAGTTAACGGTACCCAGAATCATGCGCCAGCACGAGATGAAATAGCAGAACGCTTTCGGGATAACTTTAACTACCAGCCCTGGTAAACAGAGCATGACAGCACCTATCTTTATCTGTAATTATATAATATAATAATAAGCTTATATTGAGGCTGCTTAATATTTATGGTTCTTAGGCAGCACATTGAAGACTTAACACTGATATCTATCAAGCGGAGCTATAGAGATGGCCGACGAAGAAAACAAGGTGGCAGCAGATAGTGCAGCTGCGAAAAAGACAACTAAAAGCGTTAAAAAGAAAACTGTTAAAAAAGCAGCCAAGAAGTCGGTCAAAAAGAAATCTGTAAAAAAATCGGTTAAAAAGGCTGTTAAAAAGAAGCCAACAAAGTCTGTCACTACTGAGAAAACAGCAACAGCGGTTACTGCTTCAGCAAATGGCAACGGTCAGAAAGAAAAGGCAAAAATCCGTCTTAAAACAACACAGACTTCTACTGTTGTTAGAGCCCCAGTACAGAAAAAAGACAATCTCGCCACGCTTTCCAAAATTTCTATAGCTCTACTGTTCATCATTGGTATCTGGGCATTTGTCTCCTATCTGGATGATGATGCAGAAAGCACTGAGGATAAGACATCTCCGGCACCAGCAACTGTACCCGTAGCTCCAGTAGCTATGCCTGCGGCAATTCCTGAGCAGATGCCAATGAATATGGAACCAGCTGAGACTGCAACGATCGTTGAGCCTGTGCCTGAAGTAAAAGTGGATGTAGTAGAAGAAGTAGTAGTAGAGAAGACTGAAGCAGCCGACAAAATAGAATCTGAAGAAAAGGCAGAAGAAACCAAAGGCTTTTTTGAAGGTATTTTCGGCAGCAAGGATAAAACATCTGCTGACGGCACGGATGCTGCTACTGGTCCTGATACAGGAGATGTGGCCGCATCTCAGCCTGCTGTAGATCAGGCGCCAATGCCACAGCCATATGGCCAGCCTGCACCATGGGGACCGCCGCAGGACTTTGGCCCGCCACCGTATGGCGCACCATTTGATCCAGCGATGCAGCCTATGCCATGGGGGCCGCCTCAGGGCTTTGCTCCTCCGCAGGATTTCGGTCCACCCCCGGGCTTTTATGATGACATGCCGCCTATGCCAGAATTTGACCGGGGTGCTGGCTGGTAGCCCGTTATTCAAGATAAGAGATATTACTAGCAGCGGTATGCTGTTAGAGTTAAAAGGCCGCGATATTCGCGGCCTTTTTATTTTGTAACAATAAACTGAAGAAACTGGATGAACCGCTAACACGCAAAGGACGCGAGGAAAAAATATTGTACATCTAAGTTTGAAAATCCTTACAATTTTCTGATGTTTAGAACCTACCGATAATTATGTGATTCCAGGGTTATGTTTTTATCTGAATAATTTTGTTTTCTTGGCGTTCTTTGCGCCTTGGCGGTTTATAAAAATGTTTGAGAAAAGAAAATCGCTACTGCGGGAATACAGGCAGCTGGCAAAGCTGTCTGTGCCCATTACTATTGGCCAGATCGCGCTGATTGCTACCGGTTTTGTCGATACCGTCATGGCGGGGCGTATTAGCCCTCTGGCATTAGGCGCTATTGCAGTTGGTGCCAATTTATGGATTCCAGTCTATTTATTCAGTGTCGGCCTGATGATGGCTGTCTCCAGCATGGTGTCGCATTATTTCGGCGCAGGCCAGACAGCCGCGATTCGAGATCTGATCAAGCAGTCCTTGATGGTATCAGGCGTGCTGGGGCTGCTGGGTTTTTATTCCGTTCGACTGCTGTCTGGGGTGATGGGCTGGGTTGGGATTGATGAAGGTATTGTACCGGTAGCAACCGGCTATCTGTACGCCGTCTCCTGGGGTATTCCGGCTGTTTGTGCTTATCTTGCGCTGCGTTTTGTCAGTGAAGGTATCGGCTATACCCGACCAATGATGGTCATTCAACTTATTGGCCTGGCCATAAATGCATTGCTGAATTACATCCTCATGTTTGGCAAGCTGGGTGTCCCGGCGATGGGCGCGGTAGGTGCAGGCTGGGCAACTGCAGCGGTGATGTGGATTAATCTTTTTATGCTGGTGGTGTATATCCTTACTCATCACAGGTATGCCGATATATGGCAATCAGAAAAACTGAAACCGGACTGGAAGCGCACAAAAGAGATGCTGCGACTCGGTCTACCGATAGCCCTGACACTGGTCAATGAGGTCGGGATGTTCTCCGCCGTTGGATTACTGATGGGGAGCCTTGGTGTTATCGAGGTGGCCGCACATCAGATCGCAATCAATTTTGCAGGTATGATGTTTATGATTCCCCTGGGGATATCAGCCGCGACGACAATAAGAGTGGGGCATGCGCTGGGTGAGCAACGGCCTGTTGATGCTCGATTCCGTGGCCTGGCAGGCATCAGCCTGGCCGGCATGTGTATGTTTGGTACCGCGAGCATTATGCTGTTGTTTCCTGACTTGATTGTATCGATATACAGCAAGGATGCTGAGGTGGCGACCATGGCTGTCACATTGTTGTTCATGGCGGCAATTTTCCAATTGTCTGATGGGGTTCAGGTCTCAGCAGCCGGTGCATTGCGTGGCATGAAAGATACGCTGTATCCACTGCTGGTAAGTGTTGTGGCTTACTGGTTTGTCGGCCTGCCTTTTTCTTATTATCTGGGTATTAACCGGGCGTTTGGTCCGCAGGGTCTGTGGATGGGATTGGTGGCAAGTTTGACGCTTGCCGCTGTTTGGCTGGTTTGGCGGTTCTGGCGGGTTAGTAGAGGCGGACGCGGGACTCGGGACACGGGGTGAAAGAAGAAAGAGAGTTGCGATTTTGACTTTTCTTTAATCTCGTATCCTTAGTCCTTAATCCCATTTAAGTACGCATTGAAATCATCCAGGTCTGAAATAGCTGGCAAGCAGTTTGTTCCCTTGCAGGGGTAGGCGAGCACACCATCATTTGGCGCTGTTTTTGAAGATAGTAGTTCAGGTAGCTGTTCTGCATCAGACGGTATTGCCAGGACAACACGGTCAGGATGGCTATATTGCATCGCCAGATTTCTCCATATTTCCAACTGACGCTTTTCACCACGCAGGATGATAATTTCTGCAGGATAGAGATAGGCTTCAAGTGCAGAGAGCAGGCTGCCATGAGCAACCGGATAACGATTGATGTTGTTCCACAGTGTACGGAGTGTTTTTTCGGCAGCTTCGAGATATCTATGCTCACCGAGCAGATGGCCGATCTTCAGTAGCAGGCTGGCGGCAATGCCGTTGCCAGAGGGAATGGCATCGTCGGAGTCTGGCTTGATGCGGGTTAGTAATTGCTCATGATCATTGGAAGTGAAAAAGAATCCACCGAATTCCTTGTCTTCAAAATGCTCAAGCATACTTTCAATTAGTAATATCAGCATTTGCATGTCATCGGTAGACCAGCGAACTTTTAACAATTCAAATAGTCCCGTGGCCAGCAGAACATAATCATCCAGGTAGGCATTCAACTGGCTTTTGCCGTTTCTTGCTGTAACCTGAAGTCGATTGCCGTCCCACAAATGCCTGCGAATAAATGCCAGTGATCGCTCAGCGGAATGTATGTATTCGGGCTTGCCCAGGACATCACCGGCCTGTGCCATGGCTCCTATCATCATGCCATTCCATGCAGTCAGGACCTTGTCATCCAGTCCGGGCCGAATGCGTGATGCGCGTGCTTGCAACAGCTCTTTATTTGCCTGTGCAATTTCATTTTCGACAGATGCTTCATCCAGCCCGTTTTCCTTCGCAACAGCTTTAATAGTTTTCAGAGCATGAAAGTGCCACTGGCCTTCAAAATTAGCTTTGCCGGAAAGTTTGTAGCGCGACTGCAGCAACTTCCATTGCAGCGGTGTAACCAGTTTTTGTATCTGATCGGTCTGCCAGATATAGAACAGGCCTTCTTCGCCTTCAGAGTCGGCATCAAGGCTGGAGTAGTAGCCGCCTTCGGCTGACTGCATTTCTCTGTATACCCAGGCACAGGTGTTATTTGCGACGGCAAACATCTCTTGTGCATCACAGCTTATTGCGGCATCGAGATAGATGGGAATTAACTGGGCATTGTCATAGAGCATTTTTTCGAAATGCGGGATCATCCACAGCTCATCGGTGGAGTAGCGGTAGAAGCCACCGCCTATATGATCATTGAATCCTCCTTCAGACATCTTGTTTAATGTGAATCGGCACAACTCAAGCAATGTCTTCGCAGTGTGTTTGTTATCGCAGAAATATGCATGCCGCAGGCAGCGTTCCAGATTGGTGGGATGAGGGAACTTTGGTGCACCACCAAAGCCTCCGTGTACAGAGTCAAAACTTTCCTGCAGGCTGCTGGCGGCACGCTCTAGTGGTTCATCGACCAGGTTTACCGCGCCACTGGAAGATGTATTTTCAGCAATGTTGGTAAATGCCGCCATCATCTGCTGCTTATGCTGTTGCAAGTCTTCTCTATGCTGCTGAAAATGGTCGTCAATACGTTGCAGAACATCTTTGAAAGGTGGCATGCCATGGCGGCTATCTGGCGGGAAATAGGTGCCGCCAAAAAAAGGTACCTGATCTTCGGGGTTGAGAAACATGTTTAACGGCCAGCCGCCAGGTTTCTGGTTTAGCATCTGGTAAGCTGTCTGATAAATCTTGTCCAGATCAGGACGTTCTTCACGATCGACCTTGATACAGACAAAGTGACGATTCATTATGTCAGCGGTCGCCTGATCTTCAAAAGATTCATGTTCCATAACATGGCACCAATGACAGGCGGCGTAACCGATAGACAATAGTATTGGCTTGTCTTCTGCTGCAGCTAGATCAAGAGATCTTTGTGTCCAGGGATACCAGTTCACCGGGTTCTTTGCGTGTTGCAGAAGATAAGGGCTGGTTTCATTGATCAGTGAGTTTGTCATTCTCTTAGAATGGCTATTTTTCTGCCAGGTAACAAGACTGAGAGAGTAGGGGAATTAGTTCGAGCAGAATTATTAGAAGTAGCCTTAATTGATCGTAAAAGTCTGGATGAAGCTATCGATGCTGGAGCCAGTGCTAGATATTAGTAGATGCAACTGCTTATGTTTTCACCGATAAAGTACGAAATACCTGGCGGTGAAGCAGCAAAAAAAGGCTACCAACAATAGGAAATGTTGCATTTATCCATCGCCAGACATAAAGTCTGTAATGAATTATTTTTCTATTTTGACCACCCTGCTGCTCGACTCTCAGTCTGTATGAAGAGAAACTACAGGGATGAACTGATCAGAGTTTGCTTTAGGAGAGACGAATGAAAACTATCAATAAGAAGACAGTATTAACAGCTCTGGTACCCTGATGGAACTAGCAAAGGGGAGGGAATTTTTCTCCCTTTATTTATTTAATTTTCATAGAGCCTGATTCAATGCCCCAGGAAATCCTGATTAATGTCACCCCGCAGGAAACCCGTGTTGCGGTGGTTGAGAATGGACTGCTGCAGGAGTTGCAGATTGAGCGCAGCACTGCGCGCGGTATAGTCAGCAACATCTATGTCGGTAAAGTGGTGCGTATACTACCGGGTATGCAGGCGGCATTTATTGACATAGGACTTGAGCGCACTGCTTTCCTGCATTCTTCCGACATAGACCCCAAAAGCATGAACGGGACGCCAAACGGGGTCAATGAAGATGACTGTATCTCCCGCAAGTTGCATGATGGCCAGAAACTGGTCGTGCAGGTGATTAAGGATCCTATCGGCAGCAAGGGTGCACGGCTGACTACCCGGCTTGCCATTCCTGCCAGAAATCTGGTCTTCCTGCCGTCATCATCGCATATCGGTATTTCACAGAGAATTGAAGGGGACAGTGAACGAAAACGACTGAAAGGTATAGTACAAAGCCATATTGAGGGCATGACTGGTGGATTTATCATTCGCACTATCGCTGAAACCGCAACAGAGGATGAGATACGTTCAGATATCAAGGTTTTGCACAAAATCTGGCAGCAACTACAGCTTAAACTTAAAGGCTCCGAAGCCGGAGATGTCATTTATCGGGATTTGCCGCTGGCAGTTCGCACGGTGCGAGACATGGTGCGGGATAATGTAGAAAGGCTACGTATCGATTCACGTGAGACCTGGCAGCTAGCCAGTCAACTGGCGGCAGAATATTTACCGGAGCTGGCTGAAAGAGTGGAGTACTATCCCGGCGAACGGCCTATTTTTGATCTCTATTCCATTGAAGATGAGATACAGAAGGCGTTAAGCCGTGTTGTACCGCTTAAATCCGGTGGCCACATAGTCATCGACCAGACAGAAGCAATGATCACAATTGATGTTAATACTGGTACCTTTGTTGGTCATCGCAATCAGGAAGAGACTCTGTTCAAAACCAACCTTGAAGCAGCACAGGCCATCGCCAGGCAGTTGCGCCTGCGCAATATTGGCGGCATTATCATCATCGACTTTATCGACATGGTTGAAATTGAACATCAACGGCAGGTGTTGCGCGCACTTAAACGCGGCTTGTCGAAAGATCCGGCAAAAAACTATATTACTGAAATGACCTCGCTGGGTTTGCTGGAAGTCACACGTAAACGAACACGTGAAAGTCTTGAGCACATTTTGTGTGAAGTCTGCCCGGTTTGTCATGGTAAGGCGGTAGTGAAAACTGCTCAGACCATCTGCTACGATATTTTCCGTGAAATCATGCGTGACTCAAGAGAGTATGAAGATGTCAGCTACCGTATTCTTGCCTCGGAGAAGGTGATAGATATGTTGTTGAATGAAGAACAGATGAGTCTGGCAAATCTACAGGAATTCATCAATGCGAAGATAGAGTTACAGGTCGAAACACTTTACATGCCAGATGAGTATGATGTTGTTATGGCTTAACTGGGTGTTTTTATTTTTTATTCGGATTCTCGAATTGAGATGGGTTTTTGCTACTTCCAGTGCTCGACAGCACAAAAGGGGATGGCAGGTCAAAGACGAAGGACCAAAGACCAATGACAAAAAATTAAGATTAAAATCTGGGAAGTGGTGTAAATGATGTTTTTTCATCTTTTACTTTACTGTTTTTCTTTACCCTCATTCGCCGCGAGGGCGCGCCTCAAACAATAATACCAGGGTATTTGATGTCTACAGGCTTTTGCGGGAGGCGCGCCCTCGCGGCAAAAATCTTTTCCTGAAAACTGAACATGTTACTCGTTACACCACACTACGAATTTCACGTCCTGTCAGTGTTTCTTTCCTGCGCGCAGTTGATTTAATCTTTTGTTGATACGTTTCTCGTTATTGATACAGATGTCTGTCAGTGCATCCTCTATCTCCGTTGCCATATAGATGGCAATTTCTATATTACCAGCAAAGCTGTCAAGTACTGGTTCGATGACTGTTTCCATTGTTTTTCTCTCTATCTCTTTGTTTTCTGCGGATGTCGGAAGCTGCTTATTTAATATCATACTGACGTACATAAAAATTTAGATGATGAACGAGAGGAGTAAAGAATGTCCTGACAGGTGTAGCTTTTAGGCGGACAAGTGGTATATATAGGGTTGCCCTGGATTTTCAGCATGATGAAAGAAGTTTACAGCAGTGGCCATGCAGTGCTGCTGCCGGACACAGAAAGGAAACAGGATAATAATCATGTTTGAGAATATAATAAAATTACACACCACAAGTTTTTTTGTATGAACTAATGCGTAGCAAACAGGAAACCAATTTACTGGCTGGCCTATGGGCATGGCTCAGTACTACCTGTATGCACTGTGTGCGTGTCGGCTGGTATTTTGGTGTCATACTGTTCGTTATTGCCGCAGCGGCGATTACTATTTTTCGATTCTGGTTGCCTGCATTGGTGGACCGCAAGGCTGAGGTTGAGACCTACCTGACTAAGCAGATAGGGCAGTCTGTGGTGATCGGCGAGATGGCAGCTGACTGGCAGGGTCTGTATCCATCGCTGCATGCGCGAAAGCTGGCGCTAAAGGATGCCAGTGGCAAAGAAGATATCCATCTAAGTCTGGGTGAACTGAGGCTTGACCTGGATATAGTGTCTTTACTCCAGGGCAAGCTCGTATTCAGGCAGATCACCCTGAAAAATCCGGTTGTTCATGTTAGCCGTACTGCCGAGGGAGAATTTTACATTGGCAAGTTCAAGGCCCCACCGCCGAAAGAAGGCCGGCTGGCATTATTGTTCAACCAGTATAAGGTCAATATTAGTGATGGGCGTTTTATCTGGCATGACCATTTTCTTAAGGAAAAGGAATTTATTGTTACCGACATAAATCTTTCGATGGAAAATGTTGGCAAACGGCATGTTCTCAGAGGGGAGCTGGGATTACCTGACAATGTCGCACAGGCGATGTCAATAAACTTTGATCTCAAAGGCAATGTGCTGGATATAAGCACGTGGAAAGGTCAGTTCAACACCAAACTCAGCGAAGTTGAACTTTCTGCTTTACCGGGGATAGTAAATGAGAAAAGGCTGATCCCGGAACTCTCAGGCAGAGCGTCGCTGGATATTTCAACAGAATGGCACAAAGGACAGCTTGAAGCTGCTACGGGTCATTTAACAGGGCGCAATTTCCTGTTTCCTCTGGGCAACTTTGGTACACCATTTACCGTGCGGAGTGTTGAAGCTGATATCAATCTTGAGCATAAAGGCGAGTCATGGCTGCTGACACTTGATAATCCATTTATTGGTATAGCAGGCGAGCCCTGGTCGGCAGGTCGTATAGTCACATCCTATAGTATTGATGAGTCCTCGATTTTTATCAGTAAGCTGAAGCTCGCCGATCTGCGTCCTGTACTGGACGCATTAACAAGTGAGAACAAGATTGTACAACTGGTGAAATCCCTGTACCCCTCTGGTAATGCCAGTGATACCAGCCTGACTCTGTTTGGTCCCATCAAAAAATTTCATGATTTCCTCTACAAGATGTCGGTCAGTGATGCGACCGTCAATGCTTATAGCCTGTACCCTGCTGCAACAGGTTTAACAGCTAATATAAGCGTCACGAGAACAGGTGGCAGTGTTATAGCCAAAGGAAAAAACTCACGGATTATCCTCGACAGGGTTTATGAGCGTGCACTCAGAATAGATCTTTTACAGGCAAATGTGACCTGGAA
>JAUWVE010000133.1 GCA_030617565.1 Gammaproteobacteria bacterium
GCCCCATTGCCCCTGCAGTGACTGGCGGTAGCTTCTGCAATAACCTGTACTGCCGCGGTGATTCACATCAAGCACAGCAAATCCACGTCCGGTCCAGTATTGGCGCTGATAGTTCAGCGCACTGTCGCAACGTGATGTAGGACCGCCATGCACCATCACCAGCAATGGCGGCTTGTCACCTGCCGGAGCCTGATAAAGGTGATTTTTCGGCGGGTAATACCAGGCATGCGAATGCTCGCCATCAGAGGTAGAATAGGTCAGATGTTGCGGCACACTGACGTCGGCATCATCCAGCAGCGGTTCAGACGAATACCATTTACTTATTTCTTTGTTCTCTGTCGAACAGGCATGCACCGCTGTGGCTGTGCTAAAACTGGACGCCACGTAAACGACCATCCCCTGCCCGGCAACTGAAAGTTGAGACAGGCCTGTCGAATTTTCTTCATCACGCTCAGTGACGGTAGAATGTAAAAGATCAATCTCGACCAGCTGATCGCTGCCATCCCGGGTCCGAACTGCAATAATCCGTTCTTCGTCCAGCACAACATAACGCTGCTGGCCAAATATCCAGTGCGCTTCACCAAATTCACCGTCATCATTAGTTATGCGCTCAATCGACTGCCCGTCCCAGGCATATAAATCCCAGCAATCCGCCTGTAAACCCCTTTCATCATCCCGTCCGTCCAGGGCAAAGAAAAGCCGTCCGGCCGGTGAGTACTGCAACTGACAAACCGCGCATTCAACACCACCGGCAATGATTTCTATTGAAGAAGGATCTATCGACAGGCTTCCCTGTTCATCTCGTAAGGTCCCGGTCTTCAGCAGACTACCATCCCAGGGCATTTGCGGATGGTTCCATTCTATCCAGGCGAGCTGTGAGCCATCAGGCGAGATGACAGGATTGGCATAAAAGTCTGCGCCGCTGGCCAGTGAGTATGGCCTGGCAGGCAATTCAGCATGCAGTGACAATGCACACAGCGAGTTCTCATTTTCGCCATCCATTACTGGATGCTCCTGTACGAAAACCAGATATTTGCTATCCGCCGTCAGCTGGAAATCAATAGCCATATCCTGACTATCTGCTGCAGTCAGCGCCTCAGGCAAAGCAAGTGGTGAGAGTTCCTGTTTGTATATTCGCCGGTCGACATCATTGCTGAACCAGATATGCTCATCAGCCAGCAGGAATGCCTTGCCGCCGTATTCATGCACCCGACTACGAATATTAAAGCCATCTGCTGTCAGGGTTTCTTTTGATCCATCAGACTGCTGTCTGACCAGCACACAACGGCCGCCTTCGGCCGCCAGTTGTTCGAGGTAGTAAAACTGATCTTTATAACAAACAGGGTACTGCGGCGGTGAAGCCAGCGAGTAGAGCTGTCGCGGATCCAGCCTTGCCTGCCACTGAAGGAATGGGAGTATTTCTACAGGCAATTCAAATTAACTCTTTCAGACCGAATTAATAAAGACGACTTTAGGGCACCTCTATTTATTATGGATAGATCAGATTGCATCAATTGTGTTTATATCAAGGCAAGGATCGCACGTAATAGCTAGCTATTGCGAAGGCTCTTAACGCAGAGATGGATGATTTTGGATGTGAGATGAATATTCATGAATAAATAGAGGTGCCCTTTAATTAACCGCATCTTCAATCACCTGACAAACCCTGTCAAGCTGCTCCTCTGTCATATCGGGAAAGACAGGCAGTGAAACCACTTCATTGCCCAGGGCAACTGAGACAGGGAAATCAGCAGCGCTGTATTGCAGGTGCTGATAGACCTCCTGCAGAGCCAGCGGCGCAGGATAACAGGTTGAATTACCAATAGCGTTGTCCATCAGCGCCTGGCGAATCGCATCTATTTTTGTGCTGCGGATGGTATAGAGATTAAAGGCATGCGAGCCATGCTGAGGGCGGGCGGGACAGGTAATACCCAGTTTTGCCAGCCTCTCATCATACACGCCGGCAATACGCTGACGTGAAGCAATGTTTTCGTCCAGACTTTTCAGCTTGAGTCGCAGCAGGGCCGCCTGCACTTCATCAAGACGACTATTCATGCCGACTTCATCATGCTGGAAAGCCGCGGCAGCCCCGTGGTTGCGCAATTTTCGAACGGCTTCCGCTATCTCATCACTGTCAGTGGTCAGCAAACCGCCATCACCATAGCATCCCAGCACCTTGGTCGGATAAAAACTGAAACAACCGGTGTTGCCCATGCTGCCGACACGTTGACCATTATGCTGCGCACCGAACGCCTGTGCTGCATCCTCTACCACTACAAGATCGTATTTTTCAGCAATTGTGTTGATGGCAGTCATGTCAGCCGGGTTACCAAAAAGATGAACCGGAATAATGGCACGGGTATTTTCCGTTACAGCCTGCTCAACAAGTACTGGATTGATATTAAAACTATCGGCTTCGATATCAACAAATACAGGCCTTGCACCAACCATATCGATGACTTCAGAAGTAGAAAAAAAGGTATACGGCGTCGTGATCACCTCGTCACCCGGGCCGATTCCCAACGCACGCAAGGACAGGTACAGGGCATCCGTGCCGTTTGCCAGGCCGATGGCATGCCGGCTGCCGACAAACTCGGCCGCCTCTTTTTCAAAGGCATGAACATTCGGTCCCAATACCCAGCTGCCACGTGCGCCATCTTCTATAATCATGGCGAACCACTCATCTTTAAGAGCATTGAATTCCTTACTCAGGTCGAGATAGGGTACGCCTTCTGCTTTTGTCATATTACTCTTCCGTATAGCCTGTTTTTAAGGGAGATTTTAACAAGTCATAATTGCAATCATGATTTGTTCATAGCTTCCTTAATGATTTCTGTCACCTGCATGGCGACGCGCAGGGCCTCCATGCCATCCTCTCCAGTCACCAGTGGCTCACCGCCTTCGCGTACGACATCAATGAAATGTTCCAGTTCGGCATCCAGCGGTTGACTGGGTATAATGCTATGGCTCTCATAGACGATCTCTGGGTAATTCTGACCATCAGGAATATCGCCCGGGTACGCAACTTCCAGCTGTTGGTCTACAAAATTAATAGCCCTGTAGCTGTTCCGACCGAACACCCTGATACGCCTGAATTTCTTGCTGGACACTCGACTTGCCGTGACATTGGCAACGGCACCGTTGCTAAATTCCAGTCTGGCATTGGCGATGTCGACATGATCAGTCAGCACCGGTGTGCCGGTAGCCGAAATGGAAGTCAGCTTTTTACCCACCAGTGACAGCACAATATCGATATCATGAATCATCAGGTCGGTGACCACATCAACGTCAGTTGCCCGCTCGACAAATGGCCCGAGCCGGTGTGCTTCGATGAATCGTGGTTCATTAACATGGTCAGCCAGCGCCATAATACCTGCATTAAAGCGCTCAAGATGCCCGATTTGCAGCGTAGCGCCATGCTTGCGCGCTGTTTCTACTATCACCCTGGCATCCTCCAGAGTCGATGCCACGGGTTTTTCCAGCAGCATATGAATGCCTTTCTCAAGATAAGGAACAGCAACCTGTCGATGTAGTGAGGTCGGTACAACAACGCTGACAACATCTACCTCATCCAGCAGCGCCATCGGATCGTACAGAGCACGGGTATCATATTCTTTAGCAACACGATCTGCCGTCTCACGGTCCGTATCGGCGACACCAACCAGATCGACACCTTCCATGTCATTGTATATTCGGGCATGAAAGCGGCCCAGATATCCGACACCGATAACCCCTACGCGTAATGCTTCACTCATAATGCAATTCTAGCCTGTTCTAACCCGTTGGCAGCTCATGTTAAGCTTTGATATCTGTGGAAAACCACAATTTTTCTATTTTAATCGATTTCTCGCCCAAGGTAACCTGTAATGATTGCCCATGCTCCAGATTCCCGCTGCATACTCATCACCGGCTGTTCCAGTGGCATCGGCCTTGCTATTGCAACAGACTTACATCAGCGAGGGTACCGGGTCTTCGCCAGTGCACGAAAAAAACAGGATGTCGAAAAAATTCAGCAGTTGGGTCTGAATTGCGTGCAGCTGGATCTGGCAGACACGAATTCAATACAACAGGCTGTAGAGTGGGTTTTGCGGCAAACCGGCAACCAGCTGCATGCACTCATCAACAACGGCGCCTACGGTCAGCCAGGTGCCGTTGAAGACCTGAGTACCGATGTATTACGCCGCCAGTTTGAAAGCAACCTGTTCGGCACCCATGAACTGACACGACTTCTTATCCCCAGCCTGAGGCAGCAGCCGCGCAGCCATATCAGTCAGATCAGTTCGATACTTGGATTTATCTGCCTGCCCTATCGCGGTGCCTACAATGCCAGCAAATATGCGCTGGAAGCACTGACCGACACCATGAGACTGGAGCTTGCCGGCAGCGGAGTATATTTAAGCCTG
>JAUWVE010000024.1 GCA_030617565.1 Gammaproteobacteria bacterium
AGGAAGAGAGGGTGTTCGGGGCATTACCCTAGTGTAGTGCTTCATCTTGTTTAAAGAATAAGCGTGACGAGAAGCGGTTTGCTGCAAGGCAGGTTTAGCAGGAAATGGTTGCTACCTTTGCAAGGAAGCTAACGCCGTAGATGACAGCTTCTCGCCGCGCCCGAAGGGAGGCCCACAAATAGTCCAATACGGTGTTGCAGCTCTTGACAAGGGAATAACCATTGCCTGCGAGCTGCGCCTTGTCTTGAACCATTTGTGGGCCTCTTAATCGTTAAACAAGATGAAGCACTACACTAATAGCTGGTCTTTGATGCTTTTGCTGACGGCAGCCATGTCGGCCTTGCCCTGCAATAGTGGTTTTAGCGCTCCCATGACTTTGCCCATGTCTTTCATGCTGCTGGCGCCGGTCTGCTCGATCACGGATTTAATGTGCAGATTAATCTCTTCCGCTGACATTTGTTCCGGCAGGTATTCGATCAGGACAGCAAGTTCATTTTGTTCCTTGTCGGCAAGGTCCTGACGACCGCCTTCTATGAACTGGGAAATGGAATCACGTGCCTGTTTGACCTGTTTCTCGATGACTGTAAGCACCTGAGCTTCATCAAGCTCGGTGCGTTCATCTACTTCGCGACGCTGGATGGCGGCCCGCAGCATGCGCAGAGTATCTTTACGCACAGCATTTTTATCGCGCATCGCCTGTATGGCGTCGCTGGCTATGCGTTCCTTGGTGGAAGCCATAGCAGGGAAAGCTCGCTGAACCGGTAGATTAGAAGTTGCGGGTAAGGCGCTGGCGATCGCGTGAAATACGCTTCATTTCGCGTTTTTTCGCAGCAGCCATCTTGCGTTTACGAACGGTGGTTGGCTTTTCATAAGCCTCGCGACGGCGGACTTCGGTAAAAATGCCGGCTTTTTCGCAAGAACGGCGAAATTTACGGAGGACGATATCAAATGGTTCGCCTTCGCGGATACGTACACTTGGCATGCAATATTTCCTTTAAAAACATCAATAATTTAGTGAGCAGAACATTATAACCGCCTTTTTTATTTTTGTACATACGGAAAGTTCCAAGTTCCAAGTTCCAAGTTCCAAGCCAAAAGATTGAGAATCATCAGTCAAAAGCTTTAAGGGCACCTCTATTTATTATGGATAGATCAGATTGCATCAATTGTGTTCATATCAAGGCAGGGATCGCAGGTAATAGCTAGCTATTGCGAAGATTCTTAACGCTGAGATGGGCGATTTTGGATGTGAGATGAATATTCATGAATAAATAGAGGTGCCCTTAAGGGTTAGGGATGCCAGGAGTAAAAGGAAAATAATTTAAATAGGCTTTATCTTTGGGCTCTAAGAGTCCTGGCTGTTTTCTGGCTTTGGGTTAAGATGTTTTGAACTTGAAACTTGGAACTTGGAACTTGGATCTTCTTTATAACGAAGTTAAGGTAGAATCTGGTTTTACGTTGTCCCTTCGGAGTAAAAAATGCAAAATGTCTATCTCGTCAGCGTCCTTTCTTCGGACAAAACAGGTCTGGTCTCTGCAATTAGTGGTTGTTTATTCGACCTTGGCATTAATCTGGGAAGCACTAACTTTAGTGTACTTGGCAGCGGGGCAAAGTTTACGGCGGTTTGTGAATCCGACCCGGAGATAAGCAGGGCATCACTTGATGAGACCCTGGGGTCATTGCCTGAACTTGCCAATGCTGAAATACGGGTGGTCGATTTTGAGTTTTCAGCTGAACCTGCAGCGAATACTGAAATTACTCACCGTATTACTATACAGGGTGGTGATCACCCGGGTCTGGTCGCACGTTTGACAGAGGTGTTCATTGAGTTTGATGCCAATATCGTACGCTTGAACGCTGACCGTCTGAATAACGACGGTGAGGACCAGTATCTTATCCAGATTGCAGCCTGGATACCGGCCAGTCGTGAACATGCCTGCCTGGCATCCATTAGCAATACCGCCAGTTCATTACAGATGCAATGCAGTTATACGCGCTTGCCTGGTGAATTTGGTCAATAGCCTTACGCCAACAACACACAATCAGACTGAAGCAGATGCTGGTACTGGGAATAGAAACCTCCTGTGACGAGACGGCAGTCGCCTTATACGACAGCGACAGGGGGCTGCTGGCTGATCGATTGTATTCGCAGATAGCCATGCATGCTGAGTATGGAGGTGTTGTACCTGAACTGGCCGCACGCGATCATATTCGTAAGCTGGTGCCCCTGATTCGGGAGATGCTGGAGGAATCAGGGTTCAGTCTGCAGGATGTTGGTGGTGTTGCTTATACTCGAGGGCCTGGTCTTGCCGGTGCTCTACTTGTCGGTGCCTCTATGGGTCAGGCGCTGGCAATGGGGTTGGGTGTGCCTGCTGTGGGAGTGCATCATATGGAAGGGCATCTACTGGCACCAATGCTGGAAGAGAGCCAGCCACAGTTCCCGTTTTTGGCGCTATTAGTCTCCGGTGGCCATACCTTGCTTGCAGATGTGGCAGGGCCAGGAGAGTATAAAATACTTGGCGAATCACTGGATGACGCCGTGGGTGAAGCCTTTGATAAAACCGCTAAACTGCTTGGTTTGTCTTATCCTGGCGGCCCATCGGTGGCAAAAGAAGCCGAGCAAGGACAGGCGGGCCGCTTCAAATTTCCCCGACCAATGACAGACCGTCCCGGTCTGGATTTTAGTTTCAGCGGCTTAAAGACTTTTACCCTGACCACGGCACGCAAACTTGAAGAAAAAGAACACAAATTAACCGACCAGTCGCGCGCCGACATTGCACTGGCTTTTCAGGAAGCCGCTACCGACACGTTATTAATAAAATCCAGACGGGCACTGCAACAGACCGGCTATGATCAACTGGTCGTTGCCGGGGGGGTTGGTGCCAATAAGACGCTCAGGCAAAAGCTCAATCAAATAGCTGAACAGGAAAATATCAGTGTGTACTTCCCACGCCCGGAATTTTGTACTGATAATGGTGCGATGATTGCGTATGTCGGCTGCCTTCGTTTACAGGCAGGCGAATCAGAGGATATGGCAGTTGCCGTCAAACCAAGATGGAAAATATCAGAACTAAAGCCACCCGGGAAAATTTAAGACGCAAAGGCGCTAACAATGATTTTAACAAACGCATGATTTCCTTTGCGCCATGGCATCTTTGCGGTTAAGAATGTTTTTTTAAGAATTACTAGGGAAATTGTTGACGATGGATATTATTTACTTGCATGGCCTGGTTGCGAATGCGCAGATTGGTGTTTGGGAATGGGAAAAGCAGATTACCCAGCAATTGACCATTGATCTGGATATGGGTGCCGATATCCGTATTGCCGCCGCCAGTGACCGGCTTCAGGATACCTTGAACTACAAGGAAGTGGCAAAACGTGTCATCAGTGATATAGAAGATAATCATTTTGATCTGGTCGAAGCACTGGCAGAAAGGATCGCTAATATTCTACTGGATGAATTTGAGATCCCCTGGTGTCGCATCAAGTTGAACAAAAAAGGCGCTATCAATGGTGGACGGGATGTTGGTGTAATCATTGAACGGGGCACTGCCGGGTGACACGGGTTTATGTCAGTGTTGGCAGTAACCAGCAGGCACGGAAGTATGTGCCTATGGCACTATCTGCAATCAAATCAGAATTTTCACCTATTGCTGTGTCACCGGTATATGAATCGGTTGCCGTCGGTTTTCACGGAGAAAACTTTCTTAACCTGGTACTCGGCTTTGATACCAGTTTATCCCTCGACGAACTTGCCGACAAACTAGATCAGATAGAGCAATCCTGCGGGCGCAAGCGAGGTGAAGAGCGGTTCACATCACGGACCATGGATCTGGATTTATTAATCTATGGTGATTTGCTACGTCACGATGATGAATATGATATTCCACGCAATGAAATTACCCGTTATGCCTTTGTTTTGAAACCCCTGTCACAGCTTGTACCGGATTATGTTCATCCTGAGCTGGGGGTGAGTTTTTCTCGATTATGGGAGCAGGGGGATTTTTCAGGACAGGATTTGTGGGAGGTAGAATTGTAGTTTTCTTCTTCACTTATACTGCCACAAAGACAAGCTGTCTGTCGGCTCGTACAATTGACAATCTCCTTGTGCATCAATATGATTATTTTGTGCTATTAAAATAATTAGAAATAAGGGGGGTGTAGTTGATCCTGTTAAATCAGGGCGTGGAGGTTGATATAATGGTATATGAACACAAGCGGGGAGAGGTAGATCCTGTGCCTGATAACCTGTTGAAGTTCCTCAATGAAGCCCAGTTAATGACATACCATGGTGTGGAAAGGTTTGGTTGGTATATCAAGTTCATCAGACGACCTTTGTTTCAGCGATCTGTGTGTGTTCTGACAGATCCTGAAGGGTCTATGATAGCTGTACTGGAGGATGATGGAAGCATCAATGAGAATGCTGATATTCAGTTACGGACGTGATTATTTAGTGTGCTGGCGCCCGTAGGGAGACCCACAAATGACACAATCCTACGTTGCAGCCCTTGTTAAGGGAATAACCATTAGCCGCAGGCTGCGCCTTGTCTTGAGTCATTTGTGGGCCTCTGATAGGCACATCTTACCCGTTACACCACACTAGCTCAAACAGGCACACCCCGAAAACCCAGCTCATCCTGCGCTTCTCGGCAAGCCTGAACGGGACTTTAAGGTCAACATCAACATCAAGACCAAAGACCAGGAAAACCGTCATTGCACCTGCACCCTTTGGGATTTCCTGCGGTCACGAGCACCGAAGCGTGGCAATCTCCTAAATTCGATCCAGTATCATGAGATTGCTTCGTCACTACGTTCCTCGCAATGACTAACAGGCTTTTGACTTTCCTTTCCCCTTTCCTCCTGCTTTTAAATATCAACCAGCCTGCCGCCATCTACGGCGATAACCTGCCCCGTCACATAATCCGCTTTGGCAAGAAAAGCCACCGTTTCTGCTATATCATCCGGTCCACCAATGCGTTCCAGGCTGGTACGATCAAGGATTTCTGATTTTCGTTTGTCTGATAAATCACTGTCCGGCCAGATAATGGCGCCAGGTGACACCCCATTTACCCTGACTTCGGGCCCCATCTCTTTCGACAGCGATTTTGTCAGCATGATCAGACCGGCCTTGGTCATAGAATAGACCGGATGGTGTTCAAGCGGTCGATGACCGTAGACATCCGTGATATTGATAATGCAGCCACGGTTTGCTGCCAGTTCATGCTGCAGTGACTGTGCCAGGAAGAACGGTGCACGCAGGTTAGTGTTGACGAGATTTTCCCATTGTGCGACTGTCACGTCCCCCATAGGTGTAGGGAAAAAGCGCGAGGCATTATTAACCAGCAGATCAAGCTGACCGAAGCACTTTACTGCCATCTCTGCGAGCCGGGTAATTTCTTCCGGCTCAGAAAGATTGGCTTTTAATGCAGCTGCCGAACCGGCTCTTCGCTGATTCAATTCGTCAACAAGCTTTTGCGCTGTTTCTGCGGACGAATGATAGTGAATGATGACCCGATAATCCTGCTGATGCAGATGTCGAGCGATACAGGCACCTATCCGGTGGGCGCTACCGGTTATTAATGCGACGGGATTGTTTTCATTTTTTGGCATAAGGGCACCTCGAATAATTCATGAGCATACATTACAAATTTGAACCAAAAATCCATCGATGAATTTTCCTCCGCTCAATATAACAGGATTACCCGAACCAGATAAGATTTCAGCTGAACACAGCTATAAACTGGCATCGCAGATCCAGCAGGTGATTGCCGGGAAAGGGGGGGCGATTCCATTTTCAGAGTTTATGCATCTGGCACTGTATGCACCTGCCATGGGTTATTATGCTGCCGGTCAGCGCCGCTTTGGTGCAGAGGGGGATTTTGTTACGGCACCGGAACTGGGTGATGTCTTCGGACAATGCCTGGCTCGCCAGGTGGCACAGGTTTTTGAGGAAATTGAAGCGCCTTGCGATATTCTTGAGTTTGGTGCCGGTAGTGGTCGACTTGCAGTGACCCTGGTAAATGAACTGGAAAGGCTTGCACTATTGCCTGAACACTATTTTATACTGGAAACATCGCCTGATTTACAGCAGCGCCAGCGACAAATGTTAACTGAGCAGCTGCCGCAGTATATCGAGCGTTTTGTCTGGCTGGACAGCATGCCGGAGCAGGCAATTTCTGGCGTGGTGCTGGCCAATGAAGTGCTCGATGCGATGCCGGTAGAGATGTTTGCTGTTGATGATGAAGGTATTGCACAGCAGCTTCTGGTGAAGTCTGCCGATGAGGGTTTTCAGTGGGATTACCGGCCGGCAGATGGACTACTTGCAGAACAAATAAGCAAGCTTGAACTCCCGGCCGGCTACAGCTCTGAGCTAAACCCGGCCATTAACGGCTGGATAGAGATGATTGCGCAAGGGCTGAAGAAGGGAGTGGTTTTGTTGATCGATTACGGTTTTCCCGAACATGAGTATTATCACCCGCAACGTACGGGCGGTACACTGATGTGTCATTACCGCCACCATTCACACAGTAATCCTCTTACCCTTGTCGGTATCCAGGATATTACAGCGCATGTTGATTTTACTGCTGTAGCCGAGGCGGCTACAGCGTCAGCAATGGAAGTGCTGGGCTATACCACACAGACGAATTTTCTGCTTGGGTCCGGGCTGGCAGATCTGGTTGCGGTTGTCGATACTGACGATGAAAAAATAACCAAAGAGCAGTTGGCGAAAAACCATGAAATACAGCTATTAACGTCACCGGCTGAAATGGGTGAGTTGTTTAAAATAATTGCATTAGGAAAAGGCATTGAACATGAGCTGTCCGGTTTTGCATTCAGGGATATGAGGGGAAAATTATAATGACCGATATACAGGCTGTCTGGCTGGCTGCTGTACAGGGATTTACTGAATTCCTGCCAATTTCGAGCTCGGCCCACCTGATATTATTACCTCGCCTGCTGGGCTGGCCGGATCAGGGCCTTGCCTTTGATGTGGCTGTGCATGTCGGTAGTTTAATCGCGGTGCTTTTCTATTTTCGCAAAGATATTGTGCCAATGATTCGCGACTGGGCTTTGACGCTGGCAGGCAGGCCGAACACTGAATATTCGAAACTGGCCTGGGCCGTGGTTATCGGTACTATTCCACTGGGTATAGGTGGCGTGCTGATGAAAGTAGCTGTCGGTGGCGAGTTGCGCTCACCACTGGTTATTGCGTCCACGACTATAATTTTTGGACTGTTGCTTGGCTGGGCCGATCATGTCGGCAAGCGGGACAGAGACGAACATTCCCTGAGCTGGAAGGACGCACTGATGATCGGCGGTTCGCAGATACTGGCATTGATACCCGGCACATCGCGTTCGGGTATTACCATCACGACGGGATTGATGCTCGGGCTGACACGTACCGCGGCTGCGCGTTTTTCATTTCTTTTATCTATTCCAGCGATCATATTGCCCGGCATCCTGCTCGGTGCTGATCTGGCCGAATCATCGGATCCTATCCACTGGCGCAGTTTTATTTTGGGTGCCGTGTTGTCAGCCGTTTTTGCCTATATTTGTATACGGCTGTTTCTGACAATGATCCAGAGCATTGGGATGACGGTATTTGTTGTTTATCGTTTAGTGCTGGGGGTGTTTTTGTTTTATTTGTTTTTGTAGTCCTACAGACAAAAGCAAAGGCGTTCACCACAGAGGACACGGAGGTCACAGAGGTTTTTTTGATTAGCCTATTCCTTTCCCATGGTGTAGCTTGGTTAGGCAGTGTAGTAATTTCTAAAAGTGGCTATAAAAATTTTCTTTCCTCTGCGACCTTCGTGTCCTCTGTGGTGAAAATTCTTTTTGTTTTGACCTTTTTCTACACGTTCGAAACGCACACTCATTACAAAACTGCTCTCGCGACTACCAGTCCACTCACTCTGGCTGCGCCAGCCGCTTTCAGTGCGACCGCTATCGCCTCCAGGGTTGAGCCAGTTGTCATGACGTCATCTACGATACAGACGTGAAGGTCTTTTACATTTTCTGTTATGGCAAATGCCTGTTTGAGGTTTCGTCTTCGTTCACTGGCTTTAAGGCCAGTTTGCAGTGGTGTTTTTTTTACACGCTGGCAGGATTTGTGGCTGGCTTTTATGCCGGTGATTCGTGACAGCTGGCGGGCGATCTCCCACGACTGATTAAAACCCCGGCTGCGCAGGCGGCTGCTGTGTAAAGGAACCGGAATGATTACATCGGGCTTCTCTGGCAGTGACAATAATTTTTTTGCCATCAAACAACTGAACAAACAACCGTACTCCAGTTTACGGCTGAATTTGAATTGTTGAACCAGTTGGCTTAGGGGCTCCTGATAAAGAAACAGTGCCTCTGTCTGCTCACAGGCAGGCCGGTGCTGCTGACATTTGCCGCAACTGCCGGCGGTGGCTACTGGCAGAGCGCAGGTATTGCAGGCTGTACCAAGGTGAGGTAGCTCGCTCAGGCAGGACTGGCAGAGTGGCAGATGGCTGTCTGTTGCCGCATTGCAAAGTCCGCAGGAAACTGGCAGCAGGCTGTTTAGAATATTTTTGAACAGGGAGTTGTAAACCATCCTTGGTTCTCCAGGTTGACAATTGATGTCTAAAAACTGAGACTTCGTGTCCAGTCCTGACAATTATAGGGTAATCAGCAAGATGGGAAAAGTAATGGAATCAACTATCGAACCTTCAGTGGCATTGACGAATGATATACGCCACGACTGGCAGCGTGACGAAGTACAGGCGTTGTTTGATCTGCCGTTGAATGATTTGCTGTATCAGGCGCAAACGAAGCACCGTCAGAATTTTGAGGCTAATGCCATACAGCTCAGTACCCTGTTGAATATAAAGACCGGAGCCTGTGCAGAGGACTGCTCCTATTGTTCACAAAGCGTGGTGCATGATACGTCACTTAAAGTTGAGCCTCTGATGGATGAAGCGACGGTAATGGAAAGTGCCCGTGTAGCGAAGGAAAATGGTGCCAGCCGATTTTGTATGGGGGCTGCCTGGCGTTCACCGACACCGAAAGGTTTCGAACGCATTCTGGAGATTATCAATGGTGTCAAATCACTGGGACTTGAGACCTGTGCAACACTCGGCATGCTGACCGCCGAGCAGGCTGTGCAGCTGAAACAGGCTGGCCTGGATTACTACAACCATAATCTCGATACCTCGGCGGAATACTATGACAAGGTAATTACCACGCGTACTTTTCAGGACAGGCTGGATACGCTTTCTTTTGTGCGGGATGCCGGCATGAAGGTCTGCTGTGGAGGTATCGTTGGTATGGGAGAGGAGCAGACTGACCGGGTGGGCCTGTTAATGACACTGGCCAATCTTGAGCATCATCCCGAGAGTGTGCCGGTCAATCTGCTGGTAAAAATTGAAGGTACACCGCTGGCGGAGACCGAGGAACTGGATGTTTTTGAATTCATCCGCTGTATTGCCGTTGCTCGTATACTGATGCCTGCTTCGCTGGTGAGGCTGTCAGCCGGTCGCCAGAGCCTGTCTGATGAAGCCCAGGCGATGTGTTTCCTGGCCGGAGCCAACTCAATTTTCTATGGTGAACGTTTACTGACTACGGATAACCCGGAAGCCGATGCCGATCGGTTGCTGTTTGATCGTCTGGGGTTGAAGCCGATGGAAGTCGTACAAGCATGAACAGGTTGGTTTGTATTACGTTTTACGTGTTAGGTCTTACGTAAGTTCAAATCCGTAACCCGTAAATCGTAAATCTTTAATCGTAAATCGTAAATCGTAAATCGTAAATCGTAAATCAATGTTTGATCTGTCCAGTCAGCTTGCTGCCCGAAAAGACGCTGGTCTGTACCGCAGTCGTATGACCAGTAGCAGTCCACAGGATGTGCGGGTGGTCATTGATGGCAGAGAGTATCTGTCATTTTGCAGTAACGATTATCTTGGACTGGCCGCGCACCCTGAATTGATACATGCCATGGGTGAGTGTGTCAGCGGTTGGGGTGTTGGTGCCGGTGCGTCACATCTACTTGCTGGTCACAGTGAGCCGCATGAAGAGCTGGAACAGGCACTGGCTAACTTTATGGGCGCTGAACGAGCATTACTTTTTTCAACAGGTTACATGGCAAACCTTGCCGTGCTGACTTCGCTGGCCGGGCGCGCTGATGTTATCCATCAGGATAAGCTGAATCATGCCTCGCTGATAGATGGTGCATTACTCTCGCGTGCCAGTTTGCAGCGTTATCCTCATCTGGATATGAGTGCCCTGGCCAGGCAACTCGAAGCTGATAATGGCGCTAGACAAATTATTGCCAGTGACGGCGTGTTCAGTATGGACGGTGATCTGGCCCCGCTGGCAGAGATGCTTGAGCTTAGCCGTGAAAACGATGCGCTGTGCTATATCGATGATGCCCATGGTTTTGCTGTGCTGGGTGAACAGGGCAGGGGAATTGTCGATACCATTGATACTCGTTGCAAAGACTATAGCGAGGGGCATCTTTTATCGATGTGTACACTCGGCAAGGCGATAGGCTGCTTTGGCGCTTTTGTGGCCGGCAGTGAAGAAATGATCGAAACCCTGATCCAGCAGGGCAGGAGCTATATCTACACTACGGCCCTGCCTCCTGCCGTTGCCGCGGCCAGCTATGCGGCCCTGGAAGTAATGATGAAAGAAGGCTGGCGGCGTGAGAAACTTGGCGGGCTGGTAGAATATTTCAAAACGGCCTGTCGGCAGAGGAATATACCTTTGTTAGCATCCACAACACCGATACAGCCGATCATCATCGGTGATAATGACAGGGCTGTTGCTGTGGCGGAAACCCTCAAGCAGCAGGGTTTGCTGGTGTTTGCCATTCGTAGTCCGACGGTGGCGGCAGGTAGCGAGCGATTACGCATCACACTCAGTGCCACGCATGATGAAGGGGACATTGATGTGTTGCTTGATGCCCTGGAAGATGGTGCTGCAGCATGAAACAGTTACTGATGCTGCATGGCTGGGGATTTCCGGCCACAGTATTTTCACCATTGATAGATCTGCTGGCAACTGAGTTTGATGTCAGCGCACCTGACCGGCCCGGTTATGCTGGCAATACTACTATCAGTGATTCACCTGACATTACCCGCCCTGATATTGATACACCTGTACTACTCATCGGCTGGTCGCTAGGCGGTCTGGCTGCACTACAGCTGGCATTGCGACAGCCCGATAAGTTCACAGGACTGGTGCTGCTTGCGACGACACCGTGTTTTGTCAATCGTCCGGACTGGACCCTGGGCATGGATAATGCTGTGTTTGATGACTTCCGCAAACAGGTGACCGATGACCCAGCGATCGCCATGCAACAGTTTGTACGCTTGAATGCGGGTCGCACAACTGATCGGCAGTCAACAGCATTTCTGTCAGCTTTATCCGGTAAAGCAACGCCTCATGCGCTGCAGCATGGAATGTACGAGCTCGCTGAGACTGATCTTCGTCAGTCTGTTGCTGAGATCGACCTGCCGGTATTGCTGCTGCATGCTGCCGATGACCGGGTGGTGTCGGCTGCCGCAAGTCGCTGGTTACAGGAGAATATGCCGAACACTAGACGGCTTGAATTTCAGACCGGTGGACATGCCTTTTTTCTGCAGCAGTCAGATGCGGTAGTGGAACAAATCAGGACGATGGCATGAAGCTCGATAGTTGCATAGCTGACGGCAGGCATTCCGGTTTTGAGCGAGCTGCCAGCGCCTATGATGAATATGCCGTTTTGCAGCGCCAGATAGCAGATGAAATGCTGGAGCGACTGCAAACGGTCACTATAAAGCCCGCTCATGTAATCGACGTCGGTTGCGGCACCGGCTACTGCACGCGCCGCCTGCACAAAACCTGGCCAGCAGCTCAGGTCACCGGTTTTGACCTGGCAGCGGGTATGGTTCTGCAGGCCAGCAGCCAGAAAGGCTGGTTCAGCCGACAGTCCTATTGCCAGGCAGATGCGGTCTCCCTGCCATTGAAAGAGGCTTCTACTGATGTCGTTTTCTCTAATCTAATGTTGCAATGGTGCAATCCGCTTGCCGTATTTGCCGAATTCAGGCGTGTGCTGAATGATGATGGTCTGCTGATGTTTTCAAGTTTCGGCCCGGATACGCTGAAGGAACTGCGGCAGTCCTGGGCGGCCGTCGACGACCGACCGCATGTGATTGATTTCGCCGACATGCATGATCATGGTGATGCCCTGCTGCAGGCCGGTTTTCGTGAACCGGTGATGGATGTTGATCGATTTACACTTACCTATAGTGATGTGCTCGGTTTGCTGCGTGACCTGCATGGCATTGGTTCACGAAATGTCATGTCGGGGCGACGTTCAGGTTTGATGGGGCGTGATGCCTTACACAGACTGGCGCAGGCATACCAGCAGTTTGCCGACAACGAAGGGCGGCTGCCGGCCAGTTATGAAGTGGTCTATGGTCATGCCTGGTCGGGAGGGCGATCCGCCTATAGTGATCAATCAGGTGCAAACCAGGTATCGGTAGATTTATTAAGGCCGGCCAGATGAAGCAGGGATTCTTTATCACCGGAACAGATACTGGTGTGGGAAAAACGCTGGTATCTGCCGCATTGATCCATTCCTTGTGTGATACAGGATTGCGAGTATCCGGGATGAAGCCAGTTGCCAGCGGCTGCATCGAGACCGGGCACGGACTTAGAAATGAAGATGCAGATCAGCTTCTTAAGGCAGCAAATGTATCGGCTGACTATGATCTGATATGCCCCTATCGTTTTTTACCACCGATAGCCCCGCATATTGCTGCGCGGCAGGCAGGTATTGTCATTAGCACAGATTATATAGTGGAGTGTTATCAACGCCTGGAATCTTCATGTGATGCGGTGGTAGTGGAAGGTGCAGGTGGCTGGCGGGTGCCACTTGATGATGAAAAGAGCATGTCTGACCTTGCCAGAGAGCTTGGCTTACCAGTAGTTATAGTTGTTGGTGTGCGGCTC
>JAUWVE010000187.1 GCA_030617565.1 Gammaproteobacteria bacterium
GGTTGATCAATGAATTCACCAATGCCGGAGAATTCCACAATATCATCAAATCTTCTAGCCATCTCATCACGGCTTATACCCATTATCGAGCCATTCAGATAGGCATTCTCCCGGCCGCTGAAATTTGGGTTAAACCCGGCACCAAGTTCCAGCAACGCAGACAGTCTGCCATTAACTTCCACACTGCCATTAGAAGGATACAGGGTGCCACTGATGATCTGCAATAAAGTAGATTTACCCGAACCATTTTGTCCGATTATGCCAACCGTTTCACCCGGATAGATGTCCAGATCCATTGGCTTCAGTGCCTCTATTTCATGGAAACGGCTGCCGGACTTCCGAATACCTGAGCGATGTAGAACTGATTCCAGTACACGGTCTATAGGGCGGTTATAGATGCGATAAGACTTACTTAACTGCTGAATTCGGATAACTGGCTCAGAGGACATCTGCAAAACCTCTGCGACTTTTCTGGAACCAGACAAAGCCAATAATGACCATGACCAGGGAGACCAGGCTGTACAAAAAGAGCAACTTGAAATCGGGTGTATGTCCCCACAGAAAAATCTCTCTACTCTGCTCAATGATCAGGGTCAGCGGATTCAGATAAATCAGTTTCTGCATACTTTCTGGCAGTGCTGAAATCGGATAAAAAACCGGACTTAAGAATAATAAAGCAGTCGTTAATACACCCATCAGCTGCTTGATATCAGAGAGGAAGACACCGAGTGCTGAAAATAACCACAGACAACCAATCAGGAAAAGTATGTACGGAAGAAATACGACGGGAAGCCATAATATAGTGATCGGCACACTGCCATTCACTAGCAGGTTGAATACTGCTAGAACAACAAGACTCATTAGAGTGTGAAAAAATGCGGCATAGATAGTGACCCAGGGCAGAATCTCAATTGGGAACACCACTTTTTTTACGTAATTGACATTACTGGTGATCAGGATAGGCGCCCGGGTAATACATTCTGCAAACATGCCATGCACAATCAGTCCACAGAATAAGGTCAGAGCAAAGCTGCCATCACCAAGATTCATTTCACCCCAGCGTGCCTTGAAGACATAGCCAAAAATAAGGGTGTAGATTGTCAGCATCAGCAAGGGATTCAGCAGGGTCCAGAAAAACCCCATCACCGATCCTCGATATCGACTGGAAACTTCGCGTTTTGATAGTTGCCGGATTAGCGACTGATGTTTAATCAGGGAACTTACTATACCAGTAGGTTTAATACTGTCATTTATGCCTTCCATAACAGGCGCTCATTCAGAAGAATAGAAAGAACGGGCATCAAAATTCTTCTTCAATAACCAGTTTCAGGTATTGGCCATAGGCATTTTTTGACATCACATCGGCAAGAGCAAGAAGCTGCTCTTCATTGATATAGCCTTTGCGGAAAGCGATTTCTTCCGGACAGGATACTTTTAAGCCCTGTCGTTTTTCCAGTGTTTCAATAAAAGTGGCTGCCTGTAACAGCGAATCATGTGTACCGGTATCCAGCCAGGCACTACCCCGCCCCATTAATTCAACCGACAGATTTCCAGCTTCAAGATAACATTTATTGATATCGGTGATTTCCAGCTCACCACGTGCTGAGGGTTCTATATTTTCAGCGTATTCGATGACCTTATTGTCATAGAAATAAAGCCCCGTTACCGCATACCGTGAACGAGGGTTCTCGGGTTTCTCTTCCAGGCTGAGTACACTACCCTGTTTATCAAACTCCACCACACCATAGCGCTCAGGGTCAGTCACCTGGTATGCAAATACTGTCGCCCCATCTTTTAATGATGCGGCCCGCATCAGCATTGTTGACATTTCATGGCCATAAAATATGTTGTCGCCGAGTACCAGTGACACAGAAGAGTCACCGATAAATTTTTTACCGATAAGAAAAGCCTGCGCCAGGCCATTGGGCTCATCCTGAACAGCATATTCCAGTTGCAGTCCCCAGCGTTTACCATCACCCAATAACTCTTCAAAACGCGGTGTATCCTGCGGTGTCGATATAATCAGAATTTCACGAATTCCTGCCAGCATCAACGTCGACAGAGGGTAATAAATCATCGGCTTGTCATAGACCGGCAGCAGCTGCTTGGAAACGACAGTTGTTACCGGGTAGAGCCTCGTTCCAGAACCACCGGCAAGGATAATGCCTTTCATGAAGACGCTCCCAGGCGCTCACCCATATAGGAGCCATCTAACACCCGGCTTATCCATTGCTGGTTGCTTAGATACCAATCCACTGTTTTCGCCAGTCCTGATTCAAATGTTTCTTCTGGAGTCCAGCCGAGTTCTCGTTCTATCTTGCTGGCATCGATCGCGTAGCGCATGTCATGTCCAGGACGGTCGGTGACATAAGTAATCAGTTCCGCATAAGGCTTACCATCCGTGGCCGGTTCACGATCATCAAGAATTGAGCACAGCGTTCTCACCACATCGATATTGGTAACTTCATTATGGCCCCCAATATTATAGGTTTCACCCTGCGCACCCTGCTTCATTACCAGCAGCAGAGCTCTCGCATGGTCATCGACATACAGCCAGTCACGAATATTTTCACCGGTGCCATATATCGGCAATGCTTCACCGTCACGTGCCTTCTGCAATACCAGTGGAATTAGCTTTTCAGGATACTGATAGGGGCCATAATTGTTCGAACAATTCGTTAATACTACCGGCAGTCCAAATGTTCTCTGCCATGCACGTACCAGGTGGTCGGATGAGGCCTTGCTGGCTGAATACGGTGAACTGGGATCGTAAGGTGTGGTTTCCAGAAACAATCCTTCATCACCCAGACTGCC
>JAUWVE010000171.1 GCA_030617565.1 Gammaproteobacteria bacterium
GCTGTCCCATAAATATAGAATGTAAGTCAGTTAAGGTATTGCTGAAACAAGCAAAAGGCTTTAAAGAAGGTATAGAGACGTGAATTTTCAAATTATTACTCAAGGCCATTCCTTCTCTCCTGGAGGGAGAAGGCCAGGATGAGGGGGCTGATAAATCAACCCCTTACCTACTCGGTTTCCCTCACCCTAACCCTCTCCCAATGGGAGAGGGGATTATATGGGACAGCAGTAACGTAAAACCTAATACGTAATACAGGTCTGTTAAGACAAGAGTTTTTTCAACGTACTTCCCATTTCAGCCGGGTTCTTCGTCACAGTAATTCCACATTCCTCCATCACCTGAATTTTTTCAGCGGCTGTTCCTTTGCCGCCGGAGATGATGGCACCGGCATGGCCCATGCGTTTGCCTGCCGGCGCTGTGATTCCGGCAATAAAGCCGACCACAGGCTTGGTCATGTGTTCTTTTACCCAGACGGCACATTCTTCCTCATCACTGCCGCCGATTTCACCGACCATCACCACGGCTTCGGTTTCAGGATCATCGTTGAACTGTTTCATAACATCCAGATGCTTCATACCGTTGACCGGGTCGCCACCGATACCGACGCAGCTTGATTGTCCCAGTCCTAATTTTGTTAGCTGATCAACGGCTTCATAGGTCAGGGTGCCGGAACGTGAAACAACACCGATCGAGCCTTTTTTGTGAATATGCCCCGGCATTATGCCGATTTTTATCTCATCCGGTGTGATGACACCCGGGCAGTTCGGGCCAATCAGCAGGGTCGAGGAGTTTTTCATCTTATACCGGGTGCGAACCATATCCAGAACAGGGATACCTTCGGTGATGCAGATTACGAGTTCTATGCCAGCATCGACTGCTTCATCAATAGCTGCTGCAGCAAAGGCAGGAGGTACGTATATGACGGAAACATTTGCCCCGGTTTCCTGTTTGGCTTCTACGACGGTGTTAAAGACGGGAATACCTTCAAATTCCTGGCCGCCTTTGCCCGGTGTAACACCGGCAACATAAGCCTGCTTGCCATTCGCGTAGGCAGCACTATGGTGGGTGTGAAACTGTCCTGTCTTACCGGTAATGCCCTGGGTCAGAACACGGGTATTCTTATCAATTAATATCGACATCAGCCCATTTCTCCTGCTGCTTCAACGGCCTTTTTAGCCGCATCGGCCATATCATTTGCCGCAATAATACTTAATCCGGAATCAGCCAGTAATTTCTTTCCCTGTTCAGCATTGGTGCCTTCTAGTCGAACGATTAGCGGAATGCTCAGGTGAGTGTCTCTTGCTGCGGTGATCAGGCCTTCAGCGATGATGTCACATCGCATGATTCCACCGAATATATTCACCAGAATGGCTTTGATATGAGGATTTTTCAACATCAGCTGAAAGGCATTGGTGACCTTTTCAACTGAGGCTCCACCGCCGACATCCAGAAAGTTGGCGGGCTCACTGCCATAGAGCTTGATAATGTCCATGGTAGCCATGGCCAGTCCTGCGCCGTTAACCATGCATCCGATATTGCCATCCAGAGGGATGTAGCTGAGGCCGTGCTTTGCCGCCTCAATTTCATCCGCATTCTGTTCATCAGGGTCATTGAGGTCGCTGATTTCAGGGTGACGATAAAGGGCGTTATCGTCAAAATTCATTTTTGCGTCGAGTGCGATGATGCCACCTTCCGGGGTGATCACCAGTGGATTGATTTCTACCAGTGAGGCATCTTTTTCTATGAACAGTTTCAGCAGTGTATTAAATAGCTCAATAGCCTGAATTTTTGTCTGGTCTGCCAGTCCAAGCTTATCAGCGATGGATGCGAGCTCTGCTTGATCAAAACCTGATTCACTATCTGCATAAGTAGTAAGGATTTTCTCTGGCGTTGCCGCAGCCACTTCCTCAATTTCTGTGCCACCTTCGGTGCTTGCCAGCAGGGCAATCTGCTGTCGACTGCGATCGACCAGCATGCCAGCATACAACTCACGAGCTATATCAATGCCTTCCTCGACCAGCAGACGCTTCACGATACGTCCCTCGGGCCCGGTCTGTTTGCTGACCAGGTTCATGCCATGAATGTTGTTTGCGTACTGACTTACTTCTTCAATGGAACTGGCGACTTTGACTCCACCGGCTTTTCCGCGACCACCGGCATGAATCTGTGCCTTGACGACCCATAGTCCACCACCGAGCTTTTTGGCTGCAGCGATGCAATCATCAGGGCTCATGCAGGCAGAGCCCGTAGGAACAGGAATTTTATATTCGGCAAGCAATGCCTTGGCCTGGTATTCGTGAATATTCATTTATTTAATATAATCAGTATGATATGTGGCGTATTTGATCCTTATTCAGGGTGCTTGCGGGCTCTTTTTTTGTCAGGGAAAGTTTGAACCGTGAACGGTGATGCTTCATAATTGTCCTATTGTTAACCCTGGCCCTAATGATAGCCCATGTTGACCACTTTACTGAAAGCAAAATTACACGGTGCACGTGTCACTCACTCCGAGCTGGAGTATGAAGGCTCCTGCGCGATAGATAATGCCTTGCTGAAAGCTTCCGGCATACACGAGTACGAACAGATTCAAATCTACAACGTCACCAATGGCGAACGCTTTACCACCTATGCTATTCAGGCCGAGTCTGGTAGCGGCATCATATCCGTCAATGGCGCCGCAGCGCACAAGGCAAACCCGGGCGATAAGCTGATTATATGTTCCTATGCTGCGCTTGATGAAGCTGAGATGAAAGTATTCAAGCCGGTATTGGTCTATCTGGATGAAGCCAATGCCATCACCCGCATTGGCAACCGAATTCCTGTGCAGGCGGCTTAACACCGCGTTTTAGGTATTACGTGTTAGGGATTACGTAAAACCACTACTGTCCCATAAATTTAGCCCGTATGCCTGTTAAGATGTTGCAGACAGAAGCAAAAGAGATTAAAGGAATTATTGAGACATGAACTTGTATGTGCCTTGTCGAAGCCATCCCTTCTCCCTGGAGGGAGAAGGCCAGG
>JAUWVE010000062.1 GCA_030617565.1 Gammaproteobacteria bacterium
CGCATCGCTGTTTCACGAGCAGAGGAGCGGCCGCCACCGCGGTAGTCGCGCAAGCCATATTTCTTTTCATAGGTCAGGTCCGCATGACCCGGCCTGAATACATCTTTAATATCTGAGTAGTCTTTTGAGCGCTGATCGGTATTGCGAATTAACAGTCCAATCGGTGTGCCGGTAGTCCTGCCTTCAAAAACACCGGAGAGTATTTCGACCTCATCTGACTCACGGCGCTGGGTGGTGTGCCGCGAGGTGCCGGGCTTACGGCGATCGAGATCAGGTTGGATATCAGCTTCGCTAAGTTCGAAACCGGGAGGGCAGCCATCAATGATGCAACCGATGGCCGGCCCATGGCTTTCACCAAAACTGGTGACGGTGAAAAGCTTGCCTATCGTATTACCAGACATAATTACTTTCTGTTAGGTGTCGTCTTAGGTTTTAGGCAGGGTGACGCCGGTCTGCCCCTGGTATTTACCACCGCGATCTTTGTAGGAGGTTTCACACTCTTCATCACCTTCAAAAAATATCACCTGCGCCACGCCCTCGTTGGCATAGATCTTGGCAGGCAATGGCGTGGTATTGGAGAATTCCAGTGTAACATGCCCTTCCCATTCAGGTTCAAACGGTGTGACATTAACGATAATGCCACAGCGCGCATAGGTCGATTTACCCAGGCAGATCGTTAGTACATTGCGGGGAATACGCAGATATTCAACTGTTCTTGCCAGCGCGAAAGAGTTTGGTGGAATGATGCAGACGTCACCTTTGAAATCAACGAAGCTGTTCTCATCGAAGTTCTTCGGATCCACCAGTGCTGAGTTGATATTGGTAAAAATCTTGAATTCATCAGAGCAACGGATATCGTAGCCATAACTGGAGGTACCATAGGATACCAGCTTGTCGCCAGCATCATCGACACGCACCTGGTCCGCTTCAAACGGCTCAATCATGCCTGCTTCCAGCGCCATTTTACGAATCCATTTATCGGACTTCACGCCCATCGCCACTTACCCCTTGATACGTATCACTAATCTCATGTGGCTTATTCCTCCACATCTAGTTGCACAAAACATGTAGGTTCGAATTCATTCGAACATAAGTTTATCCAGTTTAACCTTTCTTAGTGCGAATGAATTCGCACCTACATATGGAAGAGCTTATTATTACTGAAAAAAACCAGCATGAGAAACACTCATACCGGTCTTTTTTATAACTTCAAGCCTGCGTGATATTAACTATTATCAATAACAATATTCGGGAATGCCGCAGTAAAGTCCTTTTTCTTCTTCGACAGCCTGGCTGCAGTACGACGTGCAATTTCACGATAGTTCATTGCTATGCGCCCTTCAGGATCTGCCACAACAGTAGGTTTTCCTTCATCAACATCCCTACGAATGGAGATATCCAGAGGAATCGATCCAAGGTAATCAACATCATACTGTTCTGCCATGCTGAGACCACCACCTTCACCGAAGATATGTTCTTCATGGCCACAATTTGAACAGATATGTGTACTCATATTCTCAACTATACCCAGCACAGGAATCTCAACCTTCTCAAACATCTTCAGCGCCTTGCGTGCATCCAGCAGGGCAATATCCTGCGGTGTAGTAACAATGACAGAACCACTGACAGGGACTTTCTGCGCCAGCGTCAGCTGTGTGTCCCCGGTTCCCGGCGGCAGATCGATGATCAGGTAATCAAGATCTTTCCAGCGGGTATCTTTAAGCAGCTGCTCCAGTGCCTGGGTGACCATCGGGCCACGCCAGATCATCGGTGTTTCTTCATCAATCAGAAAACCAATCGACATGGCCTGCAGATTATATGACGTCATCGGCTCCAGTGAATTTCCGTCTTTTGATTCCGGCTGTGCCGAGACACCGAGCATGCGCGGCTGAGAAGGACCATAGATATCGGCATCGAGGATACCAACAGTAGCGCCTTCTGCAGAGAGTGCCAGAGCCAGGTTGACGGCAACGGTAGATTTACCAACACCACCTTTACCTGAGGCAATAGCGATAATATTTTTGACATCGTCCAGCATGGTGACGCCCTTCTGCACACCGTGTGAGGCGATTTTGAATGAAACGTCTACCGTGGCATCGGAGACACCATCAACCGCCATGATCTTTTCTTTCAGGCTGGCGGCAAATTCATCAGCAAAGCCCTTATTCGGGTAACCGGCAACAATTTTCACCTCGACTTTACCGTCGGTGATGTCAATCTTCTTTACCGTTTTACCACTGACCGGATCCTGTTCCGTGTAGGGATCAACAACCAGCTTCAGTGCGTCTTCAATCTGCTCTTTTGTTACTTCACTCATACCTGACCTCAAATGTTACTTAAATATACGTTCGCGAAAGGGCGCCAATCATACGCTGAGAAAGCCAAAAAGTCATTTCATAGAGTGTTAAAATCGGCATTTCACCATCAATTGTGAGGCGAATACCTGATCAATTTCATCATGTATTCGATAAATACCAGAACAGCACGGCAAAATGACAGAAATTATTGATGAATGGGGATTATGGGGGCTATTTGCCAGCGCCTTCATTTCATCCACCCTGCTGCCCGGCGGCTCCGAAGCCATTCTGGCCGCCCTGTCCCTGAACAAAGCTCACGATTCACTGACCCTGCTGATCGTTGCAACGGCCGGCAATACCCTGGGTGGGGTGTCCTCATGGCTGATTGGTCTGTTGATTGCCCACTACTGGCCAACACAGAAACTGTTAAAGAAACCGGAATACCTGAGAGCAGCCAACTGGCTGGAGAAACACGGCAGCCCGATACTCCTGCTGTCATGGCTGCCTGTGGTTGGCGATCCGCTATGCCTGGCAGCAGGCTGGCTGAAGATTCATTTCTGGCCTGCCCTGTTTTTTATCACCATCGGGAAAGCGGCACGTTATGGGGTTATTTTGTTGTTGCTTAGTTAGAGAAAGAATAGTCTAAAGATCCAAGATCCAAGTTCCAAGGTTTTGATTTTCATACTTGGAACTTGGATCTTGTGTCTTGGAACTCAAATCGTCTAAAACTGGTATAAAACGCCCAAAATTGTTACCTTTCCGCCTCTTGTATTCATCACAGAAATAACAGAATAAATTATGCCCTCGTCACAGCGTCAAATACTCGTCACCAGCGCCCTGCCCTATGCCAATGGCCCTATCCATCTCGGCCATCTGGTTGAATATCTACAAACTGACATATGGGTGCGGTTCCAGAAGATGCGCGGACACGAATGTATCTATGTTTGTGCCAGCGATGCCCACGGCACCCCTATAATGCTGCGCGCCCAGGCTGATGGCATATCAGCGGAAGAACTCATTACCCGGGTGCATAAAGAACATGAGCGTGACTTCGCTGACTTCCTGATAGAGTTTGATAACTTCTACACTACACATTCCGATGAAAACCGCGAATTATCTGCCGCCATATACAGCAAACTGAAGGAAGGTGGTTACATCGACCGGCGAACGATTACCCAGGCCTATGATCCGGAAAAAGAGATGTTTCTGCCGGATCGTTTCATCAAGGGTGAATGTCCGCGTTGCGGGGCAAAAGATCAGTATGGCGACAATTGTGAGGTCTGTGGTGCAACCTATTCGCCGACCGAGCTGATCAATGCTGTGTCAGCTGTTTCCGGTGCCACTCCCATCGAGAAGAAATCCGAACATCTGTTCTTCAAGCTGAGTGATTTTAGCAACATGTTGAAAGACTGGATCCATGCCGGTCATCTGCAGGATTCCGTTGCCAACAAGCTTGATGAATGGCTGGAACAGGGCCTGCAGGATTGGGATATTTCGCGCGACGCACCCTATTTTGGTTTTGAAATTCCTGATGCGCCAGGTAAGTATTTTTATGTCTGGCTGGATGCCCCGGTCGGCTATATGGCCAGCTTCAAAAACCTGTGTGACAAAACGGAACTGGATTTCGATTATTTCTGGCAGGCTGATTCGACCACTGAGCTATACCATTTTATCGGTAAGGACATTACCAACTTCCACTGCCTGTTCTGGCCGGCCATGCTGGATGGAGCGGGCTACCGCAAACCGACCAATGTCTTTGTCCACGGTTTCTTAACGGTGAACGGCAACAAAATGTCGAAATCGCGTGGCACATTTATTATGGCCCGCAGCTATCTTAACCACCTTAGCCCCGAGTATCTGCGTTACTACTATGCAGCCAAACTGGGTGCCGGCGTAGAAGATATTGATTTAAACCTGGAAGACTTTCAGGCAAGGGTCAATTCCGACCTGGTCGGCAAGGTGGTCAATATCGCCAGCCGCTGTGCAGGATTTATCAGCAAGAAATTTGCCGGCGAACTGTCTGCTGAAATTCATAGGCCGGACTTGCTGCAGCAGTTTGCTGAAGCCAGTGACAATATTGCCGCGTTATACGAAGCACGTGAATTTGGCCGTGCCATCCGTGAGATCATGGCATTGGCAGATTTAGCCAATCAGTACATCGACGAAAATAAGCCCTGGGTGCTGGCAAAAGAACAAGGCCGTGAGCAGGATGTGCAGGATGTCTGCAGCATGGGGCTGAATCTATTCCGCATACTGATTATCTACCTAAAACCTGTACTGCCCGCTATGACCGCATCGGCTGAGGCCTTCCTGAATGTCCCGCCGTTAACATGGAAGGACTGCCAGCAAACCCTGACATCCCACAAAATCAACCGTTTCAAACCTTTGATGACGCGCATCGAAACCGCTGCCATTGAGGCCATTATTGAAGAATCCACCACTGCCCTGGCAACAGACAATAACGCCGAAGAGAATAGCATGACTGAAAGTGAAGCAGATACAAAGAGTCCTCTGGTAGCAGACCCGATCAGCGATGAAATCAGCTTTGATGACTTCGTTAAACTGGATTTGCGCATTGCAAAAATTGTTAACGCCCAACATGTAGAAGGTGCTGATAAACTGCTACAACTGACGCTGGATATCGGCGGTGAAACACGCAACGTTTTTGCCGGTATCAAGTCTGCCTATAATCCAGAGGATCTGGAAGGCCGGCTCACGGTGATGGTGGCCAATCTTGCACCACGTAAGATGCGTTTCGGTCTCTCGGAAGGTATGGTAGTGGCCGCCGGGCCCGGTGGCAGTGACCTGTTCATCCTCGGTCCCGATGAAGGAGCTGAGCCGGGTATGCGTGTAAAATGAGTCAAATTTATGTAGGTTGGTGCTGAGGCACGAAGCCCAACATGATATTAATATTCAAACACCTGTTTGTTGGGCTTCGTGCCTCAGCCCAACCTACGATTTTTTTTGAAACTCTAAAATGAAAGAATACGCGCTGATTTTATTGGGTACTGTCCTGGTCAACAACTTCGTACTGGTGAAGTTCCTTGGACTTTGTCCGTTTATGGGCGTTTCCCGCAAACTGGATACCGCCATCGGCATGGCGTTGGCAACGACCTTTGTCATGACACTGTCGGCAGTGCTGAGCTATCTGGTCAATCAATATATCCTTATCCCGCTGGATGCTGAATATCTGCGCACATTATCGTTCATCCTGGTTATCGCTGTTATTGTGCAGTTTACTGAAATGGTGATCCATAAAACCAGTCCTTTGCTGTACCAGCTATTAGGTATATTTTTACCGCTAATCACTACTAACTGCGCTGTACTGGGACTGGCCTTGCTCAATGTCCAGCAGGAACACAGTTTTGTCACGGCCACGCTCTACGGCTTTGGTGCTGCCCTGGGATTCTCACTGGTGCTTATTCTATTCGCGGCGATGCGCGAAAGGCTGGATGCAGCGGATGTACCACTGCCTTTCAAGGGAACTTCAATCGCCCTGATCACCGCCGGCCTCATGAGCCTTGCCTTCATGGGCTTTACCGGTCTGGGCTAACAGCAGAATACTGCTGATGCTATTGACGATAATTTCACTCGGCGTACTTGCCAGTCTTTTCGGACTGCTGCTGGGCTATTCCTCGATACGCTTTCGAGTTGAAGGAGACCCGCTGGCAGACAAAATTGATTCTTTGCTGCCGCAAACGCAGTGCGGCCAGTGTGGCTTCCCCGGCTGTCGCCCGTATGCCGAAGCACTGGTTGCCGGTGAAGCTGAAATCAATCTTTGCGTACCCGGCGGCGAAGACACTATTTCCGTGCTGGCTGAAACCCTGGGTCGTGAAGAACTGCCAATATCCGATGAGCATGCCAATCATGTACCAGCCTTAGCAGTGATAATTGAAGAATATTGCATAGGATGTACTAAATGTATTCAGGCCTGCCCGGTTGATGCCATTGTCGGTGCAGCGAAACAGATGCATACCGTTATAGAAGAGGAATGCACTGGATGTGAACTCTGTGTACCGCCCTGTCCGGTAGACTGCATAGACATGCGCCCTATAAAACCTGAGATCAGCACCTGGGTCTGGCCACAACCGCAACTGGCCCGCGGGGTCAAAAACTAATGGCCGGGCTGTACACGTTTCCCGGAGGGCTCATACTTGAGGGTCACAAAGCCATCTCCACCAGTCAGCCAATCAGCAAAGCTGGCATCCCGGAGCGTCTGTTTGTGCCTCTGAACCAGCACATAGGCAGCCCCGCTGAATGTGTCGTTAAAAAAGGTGAGCATGTATTAAAAGGCCAGATGATCGGCAGTGTCACTGACTATGTTGCAGTACCCGTTCATGCCCCCAGCTCCGGTATTGTCATCGATATCCAGAAATTCCCGGCTGCCCATGCTTCGGGTCTTCCTAATGACGTCGTCATTATCGAACCCGATGGCAAAGATGAATGGCTGAAAAGAAAGCCCTTACCCGACATCACCGAACTGGATCCGAGTGAACTGCGTAACATGATCCGCTGTGCAGGGATTGTCGGCCTCGGTGGTGCTGCATTTCCAACCTTCATAAAACTAAACCCGGTAGGCCACCAGATCAGCACGCTGATATTAAACGGTGCCGAATGCGAACCCTATATCAGCTGTGATGACATGCTGATGCGCGAACGGCCGCATGAAATCATTGATGGTGCAATAATCATGCGCCATGCCCTGAATGCCGGTAAGGTCATCATCGCAATTGAAGAGAACAAACCTGAAGCCATTGATTCATTACAGGCACTTGCCAATGATTTAGACTGGCTGAACATTCAGAGCATTCCGGTCATTTACCCCACTGGCGGGGAAAGGCAGCTGGTCAAGGTACTGACGGGCAGGGATGTTCCCAGCCAGGGCCTGCCACTGGATCTTGACCTGGTGGTCAGCAATGTCGCCACTGCTGCCGCTGTACATCTTGCTCTCGACCATCAACAGCCATTGATCTCCCGTATCATCACCGTTACCGGCTCTGGTGTTAACTCACCACGCAACTTTGAAGCCCTGATCGGCACACCGATGTCTGATCTTATTGATCTGGCCGGTGGTTATACCGAAGATGCTGATCGGCTAATTATGGGTGGCCCGATGATGGGCATCACCTTAAAAACAGATGCCACTCCTGTCGTCAAGGCCAGCAACTGCCTGCTGGTACAGACCCCTGCTGATCACGCCACTGAGACCATCAGCCGCCCCTGCATCCGCTGTGGTGAGTGCGTCAAGGTCTGCCCGGTAAAGTTATTACCGCAGCAGCTTTACTGGTTCTCACAATCTAAGAACCTGGACGGATTACAGACTCATCATCTATTTGACTGTATCGAGTGTGGCTGTTGCTCCGTTGTCTGTCCCAGCCACATTCCCCTGGTACAGTACTTCCGCTATGGCAAATCAGAGAGCTGGAAGAAAGAACAGGAAATGATTAAATCTGACCGGGCCCGTGAACGAACCGAAGCAAGAACAAAAAGACTTGAACGCATAAAAGCAGAAAAAAAGGCACAGCATGCTGCCAGGGCTAAAAAAACAGCGGCAGGCGATGACCGAAAAAAAGAGATCCAGGCCGCCGTCGCCAGAACGAAAGCAAAAAAGGCTGAAAATGCCGGCGATACCGATAACCTGAGCACGTAATTCATAACACGTAAAACTTATCTTTAAATATGGAATTCAGCCAACAACAACATTATTCTCCCCACACACCGGCACAGGCCAGAGTCAGTCGTGTGATGCTGAATGTCATGCTTGCCCTGATACCTGGAATCGTGGTTTACATCTTCTATTTTGGCTGGGGAGTTCTGGTCAATATTGTGCTGGCATCCGCTTTTGCTCTACTTGCTGAAAGCCTGGTTCTTGCTGTACGAAAGCGTCCGGTTTTTACTACACTGCTGGATGGGTCTGCCTTGTTAACCGGCATCCTGCTGGCACTGGCATTACCCACTCACAGTGCATGGTGGGTGATTGCTGTCGGTGTGTTCTTTGCCATTATTATTGCCAAGCAGCTTTATGGCGG
>JAUWVE010000103.1 GCA_030617565.1 Gammaproteobacteria bacterium
GTGATCGGCATTTTCACCACAGCCCCTGCCTTCGCGGATATCAGTCGCAATGGCGCGGGAAACGACATCGCGGGAAGCCAGGTCAAGGGCATGTGGAGCATATCGCTGCATGAAACGTTCACCATCCTTATTGATTAAATAACCGCCCTCGCCCCGTGTTGCTTCAGAAATCAACATACCCAGACCCGCTATGCCGGTTGGATGAAACTGCACAAACTCCATATCCTGTAGCGGCAAGCCTGCGCGTAGTGCCATCGCCATGCCATCTCCGGTATTGATCATTGCATTGGTGCTGGTACGGAATATTCGTGCCGAGCCGCCGGTGGCTAACAAAGTCGTTTTGGCTTCAATAATCAATGGCTCGCCGGATTCTATATCAATCACCATCGCACCCTGTGTCACCCCTTCCTCAGAAACCAGCAAATCTGTTGCAAAATATTCATCGAAGAAGTGAGTGCGCGAACGTAAATTCTGCTGATAAAGAGATTGCAGAATGGCATGACCGGTGCGGTCTGCTGCGGCGCAGGTACGTGCAGCCTGATCACCACCGTAGTTCTGGCTTTGACCACCAAACGGGCGCTGATAGATGCGTCCATTTTCAAGCCGCGTGAAAGGAACACCAAAATGTTCGAGCTCAATCACCAGCCGTGATGCGGCACGGCACATGTATTCAATGGCATCCTGGTCACCAAGAAAATCACTGCCTTTAACCGTGTCATACATATGCCAGTGCCAGTTGTCCGGCGTGACATTACCCAGCGCAGCATTCATACCCCCCTGCGCGGCGACGGTATGAGAACGGGTAGGAAAGACTTTTGATACGACAGCCACCTGCAGATCAGCCTGAGCCAGTTGCAGTGCAGCGCGCAACCCCGCACCGCCGGCACCAATAACGAGGCAATCGAAGCGTCTTTTTTCTATGTTATGGCTCATTAGATAATAATCACCAGCAGCGCCCATGCCCCTGCTGCAAGCAACAATACAGCGACTACTGTCAGCAGTAAAAAGCGCAGTCGCCAGGGATGAACATAATCAAGGAATACGCTCTTCAGTCCCAACCAGGCATGCGCCAGCAGGCTGAATATGAACAACAGCAGGGTAATTTGAAACAACAGGCCAGATGACAGCAATAACCAGTCTGCCTGGCTGGAAACCGGTGAGATTGAAAAACGTATTAGTGCCATGACGATAAACAGCAGCATATAAACAGCCGTCAGCCGCTGTACCACCCATTCTCCGAGGCCGGAATGAAGGCTTCCGCGCTCACTCATGCCTAAAGCCATATCCACACTCCAGTTAAGATAATCAACAGCAAGCTAAGTACAAAGGCAACATTGGCTGTTATCCGTGCAATATTTTTGTCGTAGCTAACACCCATATCCATTAATAAATGCCTGATGCCACTAAGGGAATGCTGTATCAGCACCCATACTGTGATGCTGACAAAGACTTTTCCGGATGTACTATGCAACAGCGACAGGGCTTGAGAAAACCCTTCTGCCCCACTATTTAGTAACTGTAGAAGATAGATGAAAAGGGGAATTGCCAATACCAGCAGAACACCAGTAAAGCGGTGAGCGATAGACAGTAAGGCACCGCGAGGCAAACGTATCTGCAGCAGATCTAAAAATACGGGGCGCGGTTCTACTTTCTTCATTTTTACCATCTTTGTCCATAGTACATCGCTATTCTCTGCATTCCCTGTATGAATTCACAACATTGGACAGTGTTTGTCTGCATTTGTTTCCTTTACAATCCTATCACCAAGCTGCGAGATACACCAAGACACCAGGACGAGAAATACAAATGAATGACAATACCCAGGCAAACACAATCAGGCTGGATGATTTAACATCCCTGCATGTTACAGGCAGCGATGCGATTAAATTTCTGCACGCCCAGTTCACCAATGACCTGGCTAATTTAGCGGTACATCGCTGGCAGTATAGTGGCTACTGCACACCTAAAGGACGCTTACTTGCATTCATGACCATCGCCAGGCTGGATGAAAATGAGTTCCTGCTGATTCTCCCTGCAGAGATCAGCGATAATATTTTACCTCGCTTGCGTATGTTTGTGATGCGGGATGATGTGACCATTTCACCGCAGGATGAGAACACATCCATTACCGGTATTCTGGGTTTTGCCGACAAACTCACTGGTCTTAATCTGGTGGTTGAAACAGAGAACGGGAAACTCAGTAGAGATGGCAACTCTTACCTGCTGACCATCGACAATGAATCAGGGCGCTTCCTCTATATTGGCGAGTCAGAAAAACTTGATGCGGATGCTTCAACAGATAGAAACAACTGGACATTACTGGACATACAGGCAGGCATCCCTGCCATAGTCCTGGCCACCCAGGAAGCCTTCGTACCACAAATGGTCAACCTCGACCTGATTGGTGCCGTAAACTTCAAAAAAGGCTGCTACCCGGGACAGGAAATCGTCGCAAGAGTGCATTACCTGGGGAAAATCAAGCAGCGAATGTTCGTTGTAGAAACTAGCAGCAACGAACTGGCACAGCCCGATGACAAGATTTATATTGCCGGCCAGCCAGACAAAGCAGCTGGAACAGTAGTTCAGGCTGCCATTAGCGATTCAACTCAGTATTTGCAGGCGGTGTTACAAACTAAAACTATAGATGAAAACCTGGACCTCAGACTGGGTTCTGCGGATGGAGAAAAACTGACGACGGGTGATCAGCCCTATTCCGTTTCGGATAACGAAAAAGAAAAATAGTCCCGAATAAAATGAATGGATTCCGGCTAGAAACATGCCGGAATGACGTTTTATTAGTCTTTGGTCTTTGGTTCTGATCTTAAAATCCCCTTCGGGTTCCCTGCGATGCTCAATTGGTCCCGAATGCCCCGCTCAATCTGTGCGAATGAATTCGCACCTACAGAAATTTAATCTCATCATGGTCACACAACCAGGCTTTGACTTTCCTTTCCCCAGGTTTTCATCCCCGAATAGAATTAACGCAACATCTTGAAACTTGAAACTTGAAACTTGAAACTTGAAACTTGGATCTTGGATCTTGGATCTTGAAACTTGAAATCATTCAATGATCTGCACAAAAATCTCATCAGACCGGATCAACCCCAGGTCGCTGCGCGCTCTCTCTTCTATCGCTTCCGTCCCCTTCTGCAGGTTAACAATTTCCCCTGCCAGTTCACGATTGCGCTGCTGCAGGCGTTCATTTTGCTCCTGCTGAATTGAAATATCACGCTTCATATTCCAGATATCCAACAGACCGCCTTTTCCGAGAGCAAGCGTATAGGCAAGTAGAATAGCCAGTACAATTCCAGATGCCAGCAGAAGCTTCACTCTCCTGTCTCCCTTGTAGCGCCCTGGTTTATGACAAGCCTGTAATCGCTGCTTTGCCAGGGTAGATAGCGCGATCACCCAGCTGTTCTTCTATGCGTAATAACTGGTTGTATTTGGCAATCCTGTCAGAACGTGACAGAGAGCCTGTTTTGATCTGACCTGCCGATGTGGCAACGGCCAGGTCTGCAATGCTTGTGTCTTCTGTCTCACCTGAACGGTGTGAAACAATGACACCGAAATCTGCATTCTGTGCCATGCTGATAGCATCCAGTGTTTCACTGAGGGTGCCAATCTGGTTTACCTTGATCAGGATGGCATTGGCGGACTTTTCCTTGATGCCACGCTGCAGCATTTTTGTATTGGTGACGAACAGATCATCGCCAACAAGCTGGCACATGCTGCCAATCTCATGAGTCAGTTCGGCCCAGCCGGACCAATCGTTTTCGTCCATGCCATCTTCAATGCTGACGATTGGATAACGCCTGACCCAGTCGGACAGTAAACTCTTCATGCCAGCCGCATCAAGAATACGTCCTTCCCCTTTCAGGTCATATTGCCCCTTATCAAAAAATTCCGAACTTGCTGCATCGATACCGAGGTAAATATCCTCACCCGGTCGATAACCTGCCTTTTCTATCGATTCAAGAATAACGGCAATGGCTTCTTCATTCGAAGAAAGATCCGGTGCAAAACCACCCTCATCTCCGACCGCCGTATTCAGCCCACGTTTACTGAGAACAGACTTTAGACTATGAAAAACTTCGGTACCGTAACGCAATGATTCAGAGAAACTGGGTGCACCAGCAGGAATGATCATAAACTCCTGCAGGTCTACGCTATTATCAGCATGTGAGCCACCATTGATGATGTTCATCATTGGTACAGGAAGATTTGTCGCCGACTCGCCTCCAAGATAGCGATACAGTGGTAGATGTGCATCATTTGCTGCAGCGTGGGCTGCCGCCAGAGAAACTGCCAATGTGGCATTCGCACCTAGCCTGCCTTTGTTCTCAGTACCATCGAGAGCAATCAGTTTGTCATCAATGGCGCGCTGGTCAGTAACATCCTGCCCCACCAGGGCATCCTTAATCTCGCCATTTACATTTGCCACCGCCTGCAGAACACCCTTGCCCTGATATCGCTTCGGGTCACCATCACGCAATTCGACCGCCTCATGCTCACCGGTAGAGGCACCTGACGGTACAGCGGCTCTGCCTGAGACGCCAGAATCCAGAAACACATCGGCTTCTATGGTCGGATTACCACGCGAATCAAGAATTTCACGGGCGATGATATTAGTGATTTTGCTCATTATTTTTTCCTTGGGGAATGTTTGATCCTGCATTGCAGGAGGCAGGCTTAATCTGATTAACCGGAAGTCAGCTGATAATTTTACCGCAATGCCTGAAAGCTTAAAAGATTATTTACCACAGAGGGCACGGAGGTCACAGAGGAAAGAAGATGATTGCCTGGTGGCTATGTGTGCAAAGAATACTTTTCGACTATACAAAAACGTGGAGAAATAACGAACAAACACCAAAACCTCTGTATCCTCCGCGTCCTCCGTGGTGAATATTTTCTGGTCTACAGCTGCTCTTCGAAACCCCTGGCCTTGGTAACCTGATCGATATCCTGCAGGTGCTGCAGCAATTCTTTCATGCGCGCCAGTGGCCAGGAATTGGGGCCATCACTGAGGGCTTTATCGGGGTCGGGGTGTGTTTCCATGAATAGCCCCGACACACCTACTGCTATGGCGGCTCTGGCCAGTACCGGGATGTACTCGCGGTTGCCACCTGAATGCGTGCCCTGACCACCGGGTTGCTGTACGGAATGGGTCACATCAAACACCACAGGGCAGCCGGTCTCCCGCATGATCGCCAGTGAACGCATATCGACGACCAGGTTATTGTAACCAAAGCTGACACCGCGCTCGCAGACCATGACCCGCCCTTTTCCGCCGGCGGCAATCGCTTTGCTGGCTACCTGTGTCATTTCCTGCGGCGACAGGAACTGCCCTTTTTTGATGTTGACCGGTTTACCACAGGCGCCGACTGCCTCGATCAAGTCAGTCTGACGACAGAGAAAAGCCGGGGTCTGCAGGACATCGACGACTTCTGCAACCGTCTTCACCTCTGTTGCGCTGTGCACATCCGTGAGTACCGGAACCCCGGTTTGCTGACGAACGTGATCGAGGATTTTAAGTCCCTCGTCGATCCCCATGCCACGATAGGA
>JAUWVE010000262.1 GCA_030617565.1 Gammaproteobacteria bacterium
TCTACGGGGAGATACTTGTGAAAATTAACCTGTGACTAAACCCATTGGGTATTTATGGAATAGTATATTCTGAATAATTCATGAAATGTTGCGGTTGAGCTTCATCCTGCCAATATCAACCTCTCATGTGTCAGTGCTGGCTTAACATGTCTACTGTTTATCTTCACGATTTACTTATGTCGGTGGGAGAAAAATTTCACGAGTTCGCAAAGTTATCAGATTCTGCGATAGGGTTATATTTGTACTCAACACGAATTTCATAAATCATTGAACGAGAAGCGGTTAAGCTTCGTCTTGCCAGTCCTGCGCATTCATCCACCTCTGCCGATGAGTGATGTCTACTTTTATACTTAACAATTATGTCAGATTAATTTGCACCTTTTTCTTAAAGATTGTTAGATCGAATCTGAACAACTGATAAGGCTTTGTGATCCTGAAAATAATTGGAACAGAATCGCTGGGAGTCCGCGGCATGTGCTGCCTGGTGCAGGCAGGTGAACAGCGGATTGTCATCGATCCGGGTGTTGCTCTGGGACATATGCGCCAAGGTCTGCAGCCCCATCCAGCCCAGGTTGCAGTCGGGGTAGCTGTCAGGCAGACGATCATTGAAGCGCTGGCAACTGCCACCGATGTTGTATTCAGTCACTTCCATGGCGACCATGTCCCTCTACGTAAAGCCAACCCGTATCAGCTATCCCTGCAGCAGATGGTTGATCCACTTCAGGAAATTCGCTACTGGAGCGCATCCTGGAAATGCCTGTCAACGAAGATGCAGCAGCGCGCCCTGGACCTGGCTGTTTTTCTGGGCAACAAGATGAAAATCGCTGAAGGCTGTTCGTCCGGTAGGCTGAGTTTTTCCCCTGCCCTGCCGCACGGGCTGCCGCAGAGCAGAACCGGCACTGTCATGATGACCCGGGTCAAGGCGGACGGAAGGGTATTTGTACATGGTTCCGATATCCAGCTTTTGGGCGATAAAGCTGTAGATACCATTCTCAGCTGGCAGCCGGAAATAGTGTTCACCTCCGGTCCGCCGCTCTACCGGCAGTCGTTGTCCACTGCAGCTCAGCAGCAGGCCTGGGAAAATGGCCTTCGCCTGGCCGAAAATGTGGAAACCCTGATTATTGACCATCATCTCCTGCGCTCTGACCTGGGCATCAATTGGCTCGACAGATTAAGCCAGGCTGCAGGAAAGAAAATTTACTGTGCTGCGGATTTTATGCACAGGCCAAAGCTGATGCTTGAGGCCCGGCGGTCCGAGCTTTATCAGGAGATGGAGGTATCTAAAAACTGGCACCATGAGTACAGACAGGGTAAAGTCTCTATAGAAAAATTTACCTTTATCGGGCATGAAATGTTTTCATAAAAATCCAGAAAAAATACTCTGTAATAATTTGAAAAGCGCAAGGTAGGGTTCGCTCAAAAATAAATTTGTAGAGATGAGGTGTAATGTGGACATTTAGAGAAGTGATCTGATTGCATGCAACCACAGGCGAAGCAAGGCTAGGTCGAGGATTGTATAATTGAAGA
>JAUWVE010000051.1 GCA_030617565.1 Gammaproteobacteria bacterium
CTTTCACCATACGGATCAGAATACTTTACACCGGGTTTGATTTTAAAACCCCACCGTCATTCCGGCGAATGCCGGAATCCAGTGTCTTTGACGTTTATTAAAACAAAATGCTTACTGGATACCGGCATTTTCCGGTATGACGGGTAAGGGCGCAATGGAATGGATACGCATGAAAAAGTCCTGGCTAGCGAGCAGGTTCTTTCCAGTTCGAGAAACAGGGCAATGTTATTTGGGGAGCAGGAAATTAACCAATATCTGTGAATACCAGTTATTAGCAAATCGTGGTGTCTCTACATTGTAGTACGCGCCAACATCAACGGCTATGGCTTTCTTGCCTTCAAGCTTGAAGAGTCGGCCGATTCCACCTCCAACAGGTACTGTCCAACGGTTTTCTTTGTCTACCTCCCAATTAGCAACAATTAACGGCGCAGTGGTGAGGTACCATCTATTTTTCAATTTGTAATTAACCGTGAACTGGGCTGAAAAAACGTTTACATCTGATGCATCACTATCTCCTGCAAATGACCAGATGTTCTGGGCAATTGCCCCCAGTACCCAATTGTCCCGTGTGGAGAATACTACAATTGCGGGCCCTGCAGACCACTTGTTTGATCCGAAGCGATCCTTAGTATGGGTAGGAAGGACCAGTGATCCTCCCAGGCCCCAGGCAATTTTTCCTGACCTGGCCGGAGTAAGAAACCCCTGGTAGGTAACATCAGCCAGACCGTAAACACTGCCTAAACCAAAAGAGCCAGGGTTGCCGATGCCGGTGGTAAATTCTCCAAGCACTTCCCCCTTCTGACCTTCAGAGTAGGTTATCGGTAAGGTGATACGATTAATTAAATTCCAGTCACCCAAATTCACTGGGAAAATGGGTTTTACATTCAGTATATTGACTGTGGATTTGGATGGCCCTACGTTGAAAAGTGTGTTGTTCTCGAACGGTACACTGATGACTGTGCTGAGGGGATTCATCGATTCCTCGGCAAGGCCTGCCTCGGGCTCTGCATAGACAGATCCTGCCATGAGCAAATATGAAATAAATATAAACAGAACTCGGTGTGTTCTTAACATAATTGCTCTAACTAATAGAAATCCAGTACGCTTCAGCCTGACCCCATTGAACCCTCTGCTCAGTCATTGCAATATGTATATTTGATGGAAATCACTCCGCTTCTCTTGTGTCTGTGCATATCAAATAATTACCCATGCATGTTTTAAAAAAAATCTACAATCTATTACAATTTGTCACTGCTGTCCCATAATTTTAGCCTTTATGCCTTTTAAGATGTTGCTGACAGAAGCAAAAGAGATTAATGGAATTATTGAGACATGAACTTGTACGTGCCTGGTCGAAGCCATCCCTTCTCCCTGGAGGGAGAAGGCCAGGATGAGGGGGCTGATAAATCAACCCCTTACCTGCCCGGTCACCCTCACCCTCACCCTAACCCTCTCCCAAAGGGAGAGGGGATTTATGGGACAGCAATGGTGTTACGTAAAACATAAAACCTAATACATAAAACTATTTTGATATGAGCAACACCGTCCGATTTACCGCATATAAAACGATCGTCAAACGCGAAATTACGCGATTTATGCGTATCTGGCCGCAGACCATCCTGCCGCCTGCGATTACCATGACACTGTATTTCATCATTTTTGGCAATCTCATTGGCAAGCGCATTGGCACCATGGATGGTTTCAGCTACATGGAATTTATTGTTCCCGGCCTGATAATGATGTCGGTGATTACCAGTTCCTATGCCAATGTTGTGTCATCCTTCTTCAGCATGAAATTCCAGCGCTCTATTGAAGAAATACTGATCGCACCAGTACCTAATTTCATCATCCTTGCAGGCTTTGTTACCGGCGGTGTGGCGCGTGGTTTGATTGTCGGGGCTATTGTTACCATCATAGCGCTGCTCTTCACCGGTCTGTCGATTGATAACTATTTTATCACTGTCACAGTGATCGTGATGACCGCTATTCTGTTTTCGCTTGCCGGTATGATTAATGCTGTTTTTGCACGAAATTTTGACGATATTTCAATCATCCCTACCTTTGTACTCACGCCACTCACCTATCTCGGCGGCGTCTTTTATTCCATCAAGCTGTTACCTGAATTCTGGCAGAAGGTTTCCCTGAGCAATCCAATCCTGCATATGGTTAACGCCTTTCGTTATGGGGTGCTGGGCCAGTCAGACCTCAATATCAGCCTTGCCTTTGTGATCATCCTTGGCTTTATTGCCGCTTTAACTGTCGCCACACTTTATTTACTTAAGAAAGGGATAGGTATACGTTCCTGAATCAGGATTATAATCATTACATTGCAGGTGCGAATTTATTCGCACATAGAAAACTTCATCAGGCGACTAACCGTCCGAATGAATTCGGACCTACAGGTTTGTATCACCAAATCAGGGCAATAAAACCAGGAACATTTACCATGAATAAATGCTGCACCACTCAATGCTCTGGCACGACAGATAAAAAACGTATTGATGACCTGCAAAACCCTGACAAAAATAATTGTACACGGGAAAGAATCGTACTGATCAGTCCATACGACCTCGGTCGCCAGCCTTTTGCTCTGGCAGAACCTGCCGCGCTATTCAGCCAGGCTGGCTACGAGGTTAAATGCCTGGACCTATCGCAACAAAAGTTAACCGCTGAGGTGCTGGCTCCTGCAACGGCAGTCTTTTTATACCTCAGCATGCTTACCGCCACACGTATCGCCATCGAGGCCATGCCACGAATAAAAAAAATGGCGCCACAGGCAAGAATAGCGGTATTTGGCTGGTATGCCCCGGTCAATGAAAAATTCCTGCGGGAGCTGGGTGTAGACGCAGTATTTGGCGGTGAATCCGAAAGTGACATGCTTAACTATACTACCTCCATTTCCGAACAGGATGATCATCCTGCACGGTCAGAAACAGTCGTCAATCTGAATCGAATTGATTTTTTAGTGCCTGACCGGCAATCACTGCCTGCTTTGGAAAAGTATGCCCAACTGGTACTGCCGGACGGGTCTAAACGCATCATGGGCTTTACTGAAACCACCCGCGGCTGCAAACATATATGCCGACATTGCCCGGTGGTACCTGTGTACCAAGGTCGTTTTTTTGCGGTACCGGCTAACATCGTCCTTGAAGACATTCGGCAACAGGTGGTAAAGGGTGCGCAGCATATATCATTCGGTGACCCGGACTTCCTTAACGGCCCGCGACATGCCCGACGCATCATCGAAGTTATGCATGAGGAGTTTCCATTATTGACATATGATGCGGTAATCAAGATTGAACACATAATTAAGTATCCTGATTATCTGCCCTTCCTGCGTGATAGCGGATGCATCCTGGTCACGACAGCTGCAGAATCTGTCGATGACAAAACTCTCGAATTTCTCGACAAGGGACATACTGCAGCAGAATTTGAACAGGTAGTCAGCTTAATGTCTGAACATAACATCGCTCTGGCACCCACATTCATCCCCTTTACGCCGTGGACGACCATCAACAATTACATTGAACTGCTCGACAAGATTGCTGAGCTGGAACTGATCATGTGCGTAAATCCAGTACAACTTTCCCTACGTCTGTTGATCCCCAGTGGATCTCGAATACTCGAACTGCCGAAAGAAGAAACCTGTATAACCGACTTCAATCCTGCCTCACTGGGTTATAAATGGGTACACCGTGTAACTGAGGTCGATGCACTGCAGGAAAACATCCGTCACTGGACCGAAAAAGCCGAAACCGACGGACTTTCTCGACTGGAGATATTTAACGGTATACGTCACATCGCACTAAAAGCCGCTGGTAGAAATGCTGTGGATGTCACTGAGAATCATTGTGGAATCACCGTCCCCACGCACTCGGAATCCTGGTACTGCTGTGCCGAACCGACTGAACAGCAGTTGGCCAGCTTTTAACTAAGCCAAACCATGATTATGCGACACTCAGAGGATCAAAAATGATTCAGATCAAGACACGGCTCGCCGATAATGGTTATTCCCTTATCAAGAGTCGTAACGCCGAGCTTGATCACTTTGGGTCTTCCCTACGGGCTACTCTGTGCCTTTTCACGGACTTCGTTATCGAAACTTACTGTAGAATCACTACAATGGCGTTCCGATGTCTCGCCGTTAACAAGGCACAGAGTAGCTGTATGTCGCATATTCATGGCTCGGCTTAGTAAGATGCAGCTCTCAGGTGTCCGCTTTCTACTGATTGATGGCCCGAATCTTATCCGGCGCATTCATGCTGCCATTCCCGCAGATAGCCAGAGCCAGATCATCGAACAGACCATCACTTCATCACTGCAATCTCTTTCCCGCGCGCTTAAGCAACATACACCAACGCATACCTTATGTGCTTTCGAATCTGACGGCCCGACATGGCGACATGAACTCTTTCCTGACTACAAAAAAGATCGTCCTGCCATGCCCGGGGAACTGATAGAAATATTTTCCCGCCTGAAACAGGAGATTCAGCAGAACGGTGTTTTCACATTGAATATTGCTGGTATGGAAGCAGATGATGTCATCGCCAGCGCCGCAGTAAAGGCCGCAGCACAAGGTGCAGAAGTCACTATATTATCGACTGATACGGGGCAGGCGCAATTATTGCGTCCTGGCATCAGGCAATATAATCATTTCAAGCAGGAACCGATTACGGCCGAGACCATCCAGCAACGATTTTCGGTTAAACCCACCCAGTTGAACGATTATCTGGCAATGGTCGGCGATAAATCACATTCGCTGCCGGGTGTACCCGGTATCGGAGCAAAAACAGCTGCGCGGTTACTTAAAACTTACTCAGATCTCGATGAGATACTCACAGCAGAAAATGAAATAGGTGGACGTGCAGGTGAATCATTATCACAAAACCATGATTCGGCAAGGATGGTGAAAAAGCTGCTGGCACTGCGCACTGATGTCAGCCTGGGGCATTCGTTCCGGTCTTTTCGCTATATCGTAAAGCATCCCGGGCATGTATCTTCAAACACATGAGCATCTCCAGGGAACCTCTGGTGATTGACACCGGCAATCACAATACATATATTTTCTTGAAATTGAGACACCCAAAAGGAGATTGGTCTCAGAATGAGCATTGAATACAGCACTGAAAATAAGAAAAAATACTTCTTTGTAAAAAGTCGCGGAGAGAGTGATGAGTTGGATGAAGTCAGTCGCTATGCACGCGAAATAACCGAACTCTGCAAAAAGCAGGGTCATAGCAACATACTGATCGATGAAACAAATCGTCAGTACATTCTGGGTGAAGTACTTGATCTGTACAAACTGGCTAATTTTTTGAAGACTCTGGACATAGCCACTCTCCGCATCGCCATTGTCTGCCGGCCGGAGTACCTTGGGCAAATTCGTTTCTTCGAAACAACTGCCAATAACCGTGGGATGAATATAAAATTTTTCCTTGAATCAAACAGAGCTGAACAATGGCTGCTTTAATTTATAATCTATCTTGAAACATATAGATGTAGCCGTCGCCGTCATCAAACGTGAAGATGGCAAGGTGCTGTTCGCCGAAAGGCCCCCGGGGAAAGCCTGTGCGGGTGAATGGGAATTCCCGGGTGGAAAAGTTGAAACAGGTGAATCAGTGCGGCAGGCACTGGACAGAGAAATCAGGGAGGAACTGGCGATCAGTATCACCCAAGCCAGACCCTGGATCACCCTGTCCCACCAATATCCGCATGCTTCGGTGTTATTACACTTCTTCATCGTCAGTGGCTGGACAGGTCGTGAACACGGAGAAGAAGATCAGCGTCTATCCTGGCAAAATCTTTCAGACCTGACAATATCCCCCCTGCTGGCAGCCAATGGGCCGGTCATTCGTGCCTTACTATTGCCCGAGACCTATGCCATATCCTGTGCAGGCGATATCGGCGAAGAAGAATTTCTACGGCGCTTAGCCGAAGCAGTAGATAACGGACTGCAACTGCTGCAGCTAAGAGAGAAATCTCTGAACAATTCTCGATTGCGACAGCTGATCGATCAGATACTCGCCATCACTGAACCAGGCGGAGTAAGAATTCTTATTAATTCAGATATGCCTGAGGAACTAACAAAACATTTCAATGGCTTACACCTGACAAGTAAACATTTACTGCAACTTGATAATCGCCCAGATTTCAAGCTCGTTGCCGCCTCCTGTCACAGCCGGCAGGAACTGGAACATGCCATTAAACTCGGACTGGACTTCGCCGTCCTGTCACCCGTAAACCACACTCGGTCCCACCCGCAAGCAACACCCCTCGGCCTGAGCAAAATGCGCGAAATCATAACAAATTGCCCCATCCCGGTTTATGCCCTGGGGGGAATGAGCCTGGATCAACTGCATGAGATACAATCGCATGGCGCACACGGTATCGCCATGATGAGAAACGCCTGGCAGTAAGCCTCTTTATTAACCGCGAGGAAGTAAAGAGGTTAGAATTTAGAGAATAATAAAACTATTTTTTCGCCTTTGCGTCTTTGTGGTTCAATAGCCGTTCACAATATTTTTTAGGAGCACCTATGCAGGCAGATTTCTGGCATCAACGCTGGCAAGCCGGGGAAATCGGCTTCCATAAACACGAATACAACGCCCACATGACGCGTTTTATAGATCTACTGGGTATAGAACAGGGAGACCATATTCTTGTCCCCCTATGCGGCAAATCCCTCGACATGATCTGGTTACGTGAAAAGAACTTCCGCGTCACCGGCATAGAGATCAGTCAGCTTGCCGTAGACGGGTTCTTTGCCGAAAATAATATAGAACATGACATCAGCGAACATGAATGGGGACTGATGTATCAATCGAATGGTATAAATATCCTCTGCGCAGACTTCTTCGACATCCACTCAGCAGACCTGCCGCATATTGATGCCGTGTATGACCGTGCATCCTTAATTGCCCTGCCGCAAGACATGCGACCCGACTATGTAGCGCACCTGACGACGCTAATGCCGGATACAGCACGATCGCTGTTAATCACACTCGACTACCCACAGCAGGAAATGGATGGCCCGCCTTTTTCTGTCAGTGGGGCTGAGGTCAGGCGGTTATTCGGGCAGCAGTTCATCATTGAACCAATACTCACTGACGACTGCCTGGCTAATGAACCACGGTTCCAGGAAAAAGGGCTTAGCCGGCTTGATGAGCGGGTATTTCTGCTGACCAGAAACATTCCCTGAGGTCTGAGGTCTGAGGTCTGAGGTCTGAGGTCTGAGGTCTGAGGTCTACAGATTGAAACCCGAATGGTATAGTTGCAAGGTTTTGACCCACGACCCACGACCCACGACTCACAACGTCTCTATAACCGGCAGGCTTATCTCATCACCCGGCTGTGACTGGGTGGTAAATAACTTCGGGTTGTAGCGCTTCAGCAGCCACAGCGGAACGCGTTGCTTGATAGAAATGCTCCATGCGCTGTCACCGGAACGAATCTTGTACGTTTCCACACCCGAAATCTTAAAGCGTAATCTAAATTCATCCTGCAATTCACGATGATAATCCAGACGCAGCTGGTCAAACTTTTCTTGCTGTGCAGTATTTTTAACCGGCAGGTAAACCACCTTGCCTATGCGGACCTTGCGTGAACTTTTTATTTTATTCATTTTTCGGATACGGCTGGCAAACCGTATGTCCATCCAGTTGGCATAAAGACCCAGCGACTCATCCGGCTCGACGACAATTGAGTAACGAGTTTTACCGTCTTTCTCAGACAGCTGGATCAGCAGGTCATCGCCCACACCAAAAATTGATTCCGGGATATCTGGGATTGACCTGATCACCGGCTCCGGTTTACGCGGGTTGGGACTGACGGCAACCGCGGCCAGCTGCTTTTTTTCTTTTTTAATTTCAGGCTCTTCACTGATCTCTTTTTTGGCAAGTACAACTTTAGCCGGCTTCTTCTCAGCCTTCTTTACCGGCTTGCTGACTTTCTTTTTAGCCACTTTTGTCGGCGTACCAGGGATGGTAATAATCTGCCCCGTACGTATCAAAGCACGACGCCCAAGATTATTCAGCAGTATAAGTTCACGACAGGAAACCGCCTCCTTACTTGCGATGCCACAGGCCGTATCCCCTCGCTGTACCCGGTAGGAGTACTCTACATATTTTGGTTCCTCTGCCTGCATACTGTTCAACTTTGCCACCTGCTCGCTGCGTCCACCTGTGGCTTTGGGCAACTTGAGCTTGTAACCCCTGGGTACAAACCGCCGGCCGGACCACACCAGACGCATCAATGAGGTATTGTATTTTTTCAGAGTATCCTCTGATACTGAAAAAACTGTCATCAGCCTCTCTGTTGAAACCGGTGTTTTAATCGTTACTACATCCATTGCTAGCGGCTGCCCTGGCTTGTGATCGGGATAATATTTATCCGCGTTCTGAGCAACATGCCGCGCAGCTAGAAAGCTGGAATAAAAATTCTTCACCGCCACCTGAAACCCACGGGCTTTATATTTGTTCAGCACGTCCATGTAATCCGTGCCAACCTTATCCATGGCCCTCAGCATACCTGCAGCACCATAATTGTAGGAGGTGATGACATAGGGATACAGGCTGTGTTTCTTCGAAGACTTCATAGTCCGCGACTTGTCACCCAGCTTCTTCCGGCTATCAAGAAAATAACGCGCCGCCGCGCCGGAGGCGAGTACTGGATCGAGCCGCTCATCCACCGTGGAAGAAATCTTCAAACCTAGAGCGCGTGCCGTACGTGGCATAATCTGCCACATACCCGCCGCCCCTACCCGGGAATAGGCTGTCGGCCTATAGGAGGATTCAACAAATGGCAGGTACTGGATGTCTGTTGGCAGGCCGGCCTTTTTCAGGGTTTTTACAACCATATCGCCATATCTATCATGCCGGCCGAGAGCTGCCTGAAACTGGTCGGCCACCCCGCCCTGACATCTTATTCGCTTGGCAGCCTGACGAATTTCAGATGACTTCTCATTTTTGAACATCTCAGCAAGGTGCTTTTCATCACCACTGAATGTTGTTACGCCTTTTGCGCGCTTATCCGCAATTTTCAGAAGCTGTTTTCGCAATTTACTTTTTGCATTCTTTATTGTACGTGGTTCACGCCGGCGCGAGCAGCGGGCCTCGGTCCTGATAACTTTATAAACACGGTCTGGAACTTGCGAGTCATGCAGCACAATGGTGTCACTGCCGTATTTCGTAAATACATCGACCCAGAAAGAGACACGCGGTTTCAACTCATCCGGACAGGGGAAAATTTTATCGCATTGCAGATCATGGCTGCCTAACAGATGGTGGGCCACTGCCTGCTGCGGCGCAAACAGCGATACAAACGCAATAATACATGCTAAGCTACTGATGTGTATAGATAAACGGTGAGAAAAAAACCGTGATTCTGGTCGAAAAAAGGGCGTAATCCGTGTCATGTTCCTGCTTATTATTATGGTCTCATCCGGGAGATTGGGAGGCAGTACTATACGACAGCAGATTATTGATGGAAAGGGTAAACAAAGCATAGATTGCAGAAGTTTTTCTCTTCTTAATATAGATCCTTCTTATACGTTAGAGACATCGTTTTATACTGTTGTTATGATTAGCAGGGACTGAAGAACAACACTACTGGAGAAAAAATGCCCTCTTTCGATATTGTTTCTGAATATGATTCACACGAAGCGTCAAACGCTATCGATCAGGCCAACCGTGAAATAGACACTCGCTTCGATTTTCGTGGCAGTAATGCAAGTTTTACGCTGGAGGATCAAACCGTTACGCTGGAATCTGATAATGATTTTCAGCTACAGCAGATGATAGATATTCTTAACAGTAAACTTGTCAAACGTGGTATTGATATCGCATGTCTTGATATTGGAGAGGCAGAACTACGGGGGCAGCGGGCTAAACAAAACATCACCCTGAAGGAAGGCATCGACCAGCCGACAGCAAAAAAGAT
>JAUWVE010000091.1 GCA_030617565.1 Gammaproteobacteria bacterium
TAGTGATGAAACGCTGGTAGCACAAAGAGAAATAGTGACAGAAATAGAGCAATGGATGGCAGGCCAGCGCCGCGCAGGCTTGTTTAACACCAGCAAAAAAGATGCACCGATAAGAGCCCAGGAAACAAGGATATTGGCCGAGTTGATGGGGGTTTGAGGGCTCAAGCTGAAAGGTAAAAGGTAAAAGGTAAAAGGGGAAAGGAAAGACTCGAGACTAAAGACTCGGGACTAAGGACCTGGAACTTGGAACTTGAAACTTGGAACTTGGAACTTGAAACTTGGAACTTGAAACTTGGAACTTGGAACTTGAAACTTGAAACTTGAAACTTGTGTCTGAAAATATAGTAACCCTCACCGACGTACACCTGAAACGTGCCGGTAAACCTGTCCTGGTAGATCTCAGTCTGAGGATCCCGCGTGGCAAGGTTACGGCAGTTATAGGGCCCAGCGGCGTCGGTAAAACGACTTTGCTTGAATTGATAGGCGGCCGTTTGAGACCGGATAATGGTTACTTGCTGGTGGATGGTCTTTCGGTGCCTGATCTGGGGCGTCGGGAATTATTTGAACTACGCAGGAGGATGGGCATGTTGTTTCAGGGTGGCGCCTTGCTCAGTGATCTTGATGTCTATGAAAATATTGCCTTTCCACTACGCGAGCATACCCATCTGCCGGAGCCGGTTTTAAGGCAGCTGATACTCATGAAGCTGGAACTGGTTGGCCTGCGCGGGGCCAGACGGTTGATGCCAGACGAGCTTTCAGGAGGCATGACCCGTCGCGTGGCCCTGGCTCGTGCCGTCGCCATGGACCCACAAATTGTCATGTATGATGAACCTTTTACAGGTCTCGACCCTATCTCGAAGGCTATAATTGTCAAGCTAATCAAGAAGTTGAACAAAACTCTGGCTATTACATCCATTGTTGTTACCCATGATGTTGTCGAGGCTATACAAATTGCTGATTTTGTCTATATGCTGGGTGAGGGCCGGGTGCTGGCCAGCGGCACAGCGAATGAAATACAGAATTCGACGCGTGCCGATGTCAGGCAGTTTTTGCAGGGCCAGGCGGATGGGCCGGTTCCTTTTCATTATGAGGCAGATGATTATTTTTCTGATCTTTTCAACGCAGGCTTGTTAAACAAGGATGAGCAGAGATGATCAGTGGAGTGCGCCGTATCGGGGCATACAGCCTGTCTGTCCTTGCTGCCACGGGACGCGCCTGCATATTGTTAATACAGATGCTCGGCAGCATTCCATCATCGGTTCGGCGCTATGAGCTTTTCGTCGAGCAGCTCTTCCGCGTAGGTGTGCTGACATTACCGATCATTATCGTTGCCGCTTTATTTGTTGGCATGGTACTGGCATTGCAGGGCTATAACACGCTGGTGGACTTTGGTGCAGAATCGTCTTTGGGTCTACTGGTGGCTTTGTCACTGACCAGGGAGCTTGGGCCGGTACTTGCTGGTCTATTGTTTGCAGGAAGAGCTGGCGCCGCGTTGACTGCTGAAATAGGTTTGATGAAGGCAACAGAGCAGCTGGCAGGTATGGAGATGATGGCTGTAGACCCGGTACGCCGGGTTTTGCTGCCGCGGTTTTTGGCCGGTATGATATCAGTGCCTATACTGGCTGCGCTGTTTACTGCCGTCGGTATCCTGGGTGGATATCTGCTGGGTGTTAATGTACTGGGTGTCGACCAGGGGGTGTACTGGTCTGTTATGCAGGAGGGTGTTGATTTTCAGCAGGATGTATTAAATGGTCTGCTCAAAAGCCTGGTTTTTGGTGTCTTGATCAGTTTGCTCGCGGTATTTATGGGGTATGATGCCAGGCCGACACCCGCCGGTGTCGGTACAGCCACTACCCTGACGGTGGTGCTGTCTTCCCTGTTGGTGCTGGCTATGGATTTTAGTCTTACATCGATGATGTTCTAAAAGGGAAGTCGGAAGTCAAAACCGTTGCGATTTTGGTTTCTTAGTATTTATCTGTTGACCTAAGACTTGAAACTTGAAACTTGAAACTTGAAACTCTTAAGGATCACTTAAGTATATGAAGAGACAATTAATAGAAATCACAGTCGGCTTATTCGTTGTTACGGGACTTGTGGCGTTGTTGTTTCTGTCCTTCCGTGTCAGCAATCTGAATTCGGACTCAGTTTCTGACCCTTACCAGGTGAATGCGCGATTTGACAATATCGGCAGCCTTAAAGTACGGGCGCCGGTGACGATGGCCGGTGTCAGGATAGGCCGAGTCAAAGAGATAAGGCTGGATTCGTCCTCTTACCAGGCACAGGTAATTATGGATATCTCGGGTGATTACAATAAGCTGCCGGTTGATAGCAGTGCGTCGATTAATACTCAGGGCCTGCTGGGCGAACAGTTTGTTTCGCTGGAACCCGGTGGCCAGCAAAAGTACCTGAAAGAGGGTGACCGCATACGATTAACCCAGTCGGCAGTGGTGCTGGAAAACCTGATTGGTCAGCTATTGTTTAAGGGCAACTCTAATAATCCATGAACATATCATATTGAACCCAAAACCAGCCATTTCTGCGTTAAGAATCTTCGAAATAGCTAGCTATTACGATGTATATGGACATACAAGTGCCGTGGTGACAGGATGTCATTGAACGGCCGTGCGATCCTTGCCTTGATATGACAGACTTTGAATTACAATCTGACATATCCAGAATTAATAGAGGTGCCCTTTACAATTCATCGGAAGGAACAAAAAAATGATAAGAAAATTTATTCTCGCCTGTGCACTGCTCATTGTCAGTGTAGGAAGCCAGGCCTATGCCACAGAGCCGGCTGAACTGATCAGGGTTACCTCAGAAGAACTGCTAGGCAAGTTTACCGCCAATAGAGCAAGCTATGAAGTTGACCACCAGAGCCTTTATGACATGGTGCGCAGTGTCGCTATTCCACATTTTGATTTTGATCGAATGACAAAAATTGTACTGGGCAGGCACTATGCTGATGCGACAGTAGAACAGCGTAAACAGTTTGCTGATGAATTTCAGACACTGCTTTTGAGGACCTATTCACAGGCCTTATTCCAGTATTCCGACGAAAAAATTAAATATAATCCTGCCGTACCTTACCGGGATGACGTGATTGTGCGGGCAGAGATTGATGTTGGTGCCGCAGTGCCCGTCAGGCTGGAGTATTTCCTTGGCAAAAAAGATGATGACTGGAAGGTCTTCGATGTTCGTATCGACGGCATTAGCCTGGTGACAACTTTTCGTAAATCCTACAATGCCGCCATCAGCCGCAATGGCCTGCCGGTACTGATTGCCGAGTTGAAAAAAAAGAACATCATACAATGAAACCGGTATTCGAGTGCGATGGGCAAGCATGCCGTATTTCAGGCGCGACAACTTTTAGTTACCTTGATGACCTGTCTAAGGATCTACTGGCCCGTGCAGGCAGACAGGAAGATATGAAACTGGATCTGCAGCAGCTTACTGATTGCGACAGCGCCTTTGCCGCTTTGATGATGGCTTGTTTACAGATAAAAAAACAGCAAAATCATTCATTAGCACTGCACAATAGCCCGCAAAAGCTTTTATCTTTATTTGAGGTATATGGGCTGACTGAGAGCGGGCTTCAAATCAGCTGAGGTTTTACGTTTTACGGGTTACTTTTTACGGAAAGTCAAAACCATTACCTATAAAATAAAACACCTAAAAATATTTCACTGCGATCACCGCGAGAGTTAAGGAATTTAATGTTTTGATGTTGCATTTCCCGTAATACGTAATACGTAAACCGTAATCCCTTTCCCTTATGATTAATAATGAATAGCTATCAGCAAAAAATGCTATATTAGCGTATTCTGTTTTACGTTCGGGTTTCCCGGCATTTTTATCAGGTTAAATGATGGTTACACCAGAAGACATTAAAGGCTGGATAGAGCAGGGAATTTCTGACTGCAGGGTTGAAATTACCGGTGATGGACAGCATTTCTATGCTGTTATCATTAGTCCTGCCTTTGCTGGCCAGAACAGGGTGCAGCAGCATCAGCTGGTTTACAAGGCGTTGGGTGAGCGCATGAAGGCAGAAATTCATGCCTTATCCATGCAGACGATGACGCCTGAAGAGTATGCCGCAGACGATGCTGCGGACTGAAGATCAACCCGGCTATTCGCCGGATTACTGAGAGATGAAGAAAATGGATGCACAGGAAAAAATCAAAGCACAACTGGAAGAAAATGACGTTATGCTTTACATGAAAGGCAGCGCTATGTTTCCGCAGTGTGGTTTCTCCGGCAAGGCAGTGGAAATCTTGAAGGCCTGTGAAGCGAAATTTGATACGGTTGATGTGTTATCAAACCCGGATATCCGTGACGGCATCAAGCAGTACTCAAACTGGCCGACTATCCCCCAGCTGTACATAAAGGGCGAATTCATAGGCGGCAGCGATATCATGCTGGAGATGTACCAGAAGGGCGAGTTGCAGGAAAAAATTAAGGCACTGTAAGGCTGCACAGTTTTTCTCATTTAAAAAAAGTCCGGATCCTGGGAGCCGGACTTTTCTATTTTGGTTTCCCTTTTGCTGACTATCTATGATAGTAAGTTTATACTCCGCTTCTGAATCCTGTTTCATAGCACGGTTTTTAAAGGAGCCTCTGATTTATTCTGGACGAAGTAGATTTCGATCTAAAATGTTCAGGTTCGAGGCGCGAGTCACACGTAATAGCTGGCTATTGCGAAGATTCGGAACGAGGAAACTGGATATTTTAGGTGGAAGATACGAGTTCATGAATAGATCAGAGGCTCCTTAATGGATAAACTCATCATTACCGGTGGTCGAACGCTGAGCGGTGACGTTCGCATTTCAGGGGCAAAAAATGCTGCGTTGCCAGTGTTAATGTCCGCTTTGCTGACCAAAGAGCCGCTGCAAGTCTGCAACGTCCCGCATCTGCACGATATCACGACTACCATGGAACTGCTCGGGCGCATGGGCGTTAGTCTGGTCATAGATGAAAAGCTCAACATTACGGCTGACAGCAGCACCCTGTCATCTATAGTCGCACCTTATGATCTGGTCAAGACGATGCGCGCCTCCATTCTTGTGCTGGGTCCTTTGCTGGCCCATTTTGGTGAGGCTGAAGTTTCTTTGCCAGGCGGCTGTGCCATCGGTTCACGGCCGGTAAATCTGCACATCAAGGGGCTTCAAGATATGGGGGCGGATATCCGTATCGAAGATGGCTATATTAAAGCCAAAGCTGACCGTTTACACGGTGCCAGGTTATTTATGGATGTGGTCTCAGTGACCGGCACAGAAAATCTGATGATGGCGGCAACCCTGGCTGATGGGACGACCGTGATAGAAAATGCGGCACGTGAGCCTGAAGTAGTTGATCTTGCAAATTGCCTCAATAGCATGGGTGCGAAGGTCAGCGGTGCAGGTACCGATGAGGTCCTGATTGAAGGTGTTGAATCGCTGCATGGTGCAAATCATAAAGTAATTCCAGATCGTATTGAAACAGGCACGTATCTGGTTGCTGCCGCTATTACCGGAGGTGATATAACGGTACGTGACACCCAGCCTCATCTGCTTGAAGCCGTGCTGGAAAAACTGCGCCAGGCCGGGGCTGAAATCGAGGTGGGTGAAGACTGGATCAGATTGCGAACACATGGTAGAAGGATGCGCGCAGTGAATATTCGCACAGCTCCGTATCCTGCTTTTCCCACAGATATGCAGGCACAGTTTATGGTACTAAATAGTGTAGCAGAGGGCACAGGAACCATCACCGAAACGATTTTTGAAAATCGCTTCATGCATGTACAGGAATTACAACGTATGGGTGCTCAAATAGATTTGCAGGGCAATACAGCGATTGTCACGGGAACGGATAAATTACAGGGTGCGCCGGTGATGGCAACAGATCTGCGTGCCTCTGCTTCACTGGCGCTGGCCGGGGTGGTCGCCAGTTCAGAAACGGTGATCGACCGTATTTATCATATAGACCGTGGTTACGATGGGATAGAGGAAAAACTCTCAAGGCTCGGCGCCCGTATCAAACGAGTTTCTGGCCATCATTATCAACGCATGTCCACAGAGCCCAAGCAAGGAGCCTGACAGGATGACAGAATCACTGACTATTGCACTGTCCAAAGGCAGGATCCTTGATGAGACCCTGCCGTTGCTGGCTGCGGCCGGTATTGAGCCACTGGATAATCCACAAACCAGCCGTAAGCTGATTTTTGATACCAA
>JAUWVE010000230.1 GCA_030617565.1 Gammaproteobacteria bacterium
GCCAACCACCAGAAGCTGTAACCGAAAAATACACCGAGGTAGAAAATGACTGACAATAGCGCTGCCAGCCGGACTAGTCGCATACTGGAGTGGCTGTGATCAGCCAACCAGGCCCAGATATTTGGCGCAATCATCTTGGTGGCCATGATGATGGCCATTAAATTACCAATTTCAGATAGCGAAAAGCCCAGTGACGCCAGATACGGCGACCAGTACGGCAGCAACACACCCAGTGTTGCGAAATAGACAAAATAAAAAGATGACAAGCGCCAGTAAGGCATGGGCTGAGTGCTTGCTGTTAAGCTTGCTCCGCAATTGTGTCTGCGTTCTGGCCTCGATGGCGTAACATGTGATCCATCAGAGTAATTGCCAACATCGCCTCAACGATCGGTGTAGCGCGGATACCAACGCAGGGATCATGTCGACCGGTGGTAATTACTTCCGCAGATTCACCCTCTTTATTGATGGTTTGACCGGGAAGGCGTAATGATGATGTCGGTTTGAAAGCAACACTGGCCAGAATATCCTGTCCGCTTGATATGCCACCGAGGATGCCCCCAGCATTATTTGACAAAAAACCTTCCGGTTTGATCAAATCACGGTGTTCGGTTCCTTTCTGTTCAATACTGGCAAAGCCGGCACCTATCTCAACACCTTTGGCTGCATTGATACACATCAGTGCATGCGCAATATCAGCATCAAGCCGATCAAATACGGGCTCGCCCAGACCAACTGGGACACCACTGGCAACAACATTTATCCGTGCACCAACAGAGTTACCTTCCTTGCGTAAGGCATCCATGTACGATTCAAGTTCGGCGACTTTACCTGCATCCGGACAGAAGAAAGGATTTTTCTCGACAGCATCCCAGTCCAGTTTATCAATCTTAATTGGCCCTAGCTGAGCCAGGTATCCACGTATGCTGATCCCGTACCTGAGTTTGAGATATTTCTTAGCGACTGCGCCTGCCGCCACGCGCATGGCAGTTTCACGAGCAGATGAACGGCCGCCGCCACGATAATCGCGAAATCCATACTTCTTTTCATAAGTCAGATCCGCATGTCCTGGACGAAACAGTTCCTTGATATCGGAATAGTCCTTAGAGCGCTGGTCGGTATTGCGGATCAGCAGTCCAATCGGTGTGCCGGTAGTTTTACCTTCGAATACACCCGAAAGTATTTCCACCTCATCCGACTCACGACGCTGGGTGGTATGCCGAGAGGTGCCGGGTTTGCGGCGGTCCAGATCCGGCTGGATATCGGCTTCGCTTAATTCAAATCCTGGAGGGCAGCCATCAACGATGCAGCCTATGGCTGCACCATGGCTTTCACCAAAACTGGTGACGGTGAAAAGCTTGCCAATTGTGTTGCCGGACATATTAATTCCTTATTATCAGTCTTTATCTAAACCCTGCCGAACAATTCTATCAAGCTCTTTCCATTTCAAAAGCAGTATCTTCGATTTATCGCAGGTATTCATTGATATTTTATGATTTGTATATTTTGTTCGCCTATTGAATTAACTTAAGTTTTAGGCAATGTTACGCCAGTCTGACCCTGATATTTCCCGCCACGGTCCTTATAGGAGGTTTCACACTCTTCATCCCCTTCAAAGAATATCACCTGTGCCACGCCCTCGTTAGCATAGATTTTGGCGGGTAATGGTGTGGTATTGGAAAATTCCAGCGTCACATGCCCTTCCCACTCCGGTTCAAACGGGGTGACATTGACGATAATACCGCATCGGGCATAGGTCGATTTACCCAGGCATATTGTCAGTACATTACGTGGAATGCGCAGGTATTCAACCGTTCTTGCCAATGCAAATGAGTTGGGTGGAATGATGCAAACGTCACCTTTAAAATCAACGAAGCTGTTCTCATCGAAGTTCTTCGGATCAACCAGGGCAGAATTGATATTAGTAAAGATCTTGAATTCGTCGGAACAGCGAATATCGTAGCCATAACTCGAGGTCCCGTAGGACACCAGTTTGTTGCCTGCCTCATCTGCACGCACCTGACCCGCTTCAAACGGCTCGATCATACCGGCTTCCTGCGCCATCTTGCGAATCCATTTATCGGACTTCACACC
>JAUWVE010000108.1 GCA_030617565.1 Gammaproteobacteria bacterium
AAATCTCTTACACCCTATTGGCTGCCGCCGATACTCAGGCAGATACAATCCAGTGACAGTATTCAATTCTTCCCTGCCACCCGCCATCGTAGTATGCAGCCTGACAATATGGGTGTGCACGGTCGAGTGAATCATACCATTCCTTTCAAACCCTTAAAGAATGGTTATATAGATCTCCCGAGCTTGAAGATTCAATACTTTGACCCTGCAACAGGCAGGCTTGAGACGCTAGTACACCCTGCAAAAAAACCCTTTTCAGCTGGAATCATCAGCCGCCTGTTGGCCATTCTGCTGCTGGCTGTAATTATTCTAACTCTGCTGGTCGCTATTTTTCGTCACTTGCGCAAACGAATCCGATACAGAAGACTGCATCAACAGGCTATGGAGCGTATTCGACAGGCAAACACGCCCCGGGATGTAGTAACAGGCTTAAGACTAGCCGGGGTGGCCGAGGGCTGGCCTGCTAACCTAAGCCTGACTGACTGGCTGGCACGCTGGAAAAAGAAATATCAATCCGACCCGGCACTTGATCAGACTCTAGAATCACTGGCATTGCTTCACTATGGAGATGAAAATGAAATGGACTCGCAGGAAAACAGGCTAACAACGAATATCGACCTGGCTGAACTGGCTGGTCTTCTGGCTTCACCACGGCGGGCAGTAAAAAACGGATAGCCGCATATATCTATTTTCGACTTGTTTGTCGACTTACCATCGAATCGTCGTACATTACCACATGCCCTTTGCCCATCCGTTTAGCATGATACATTGCTATATCCGCTTTACGTATTTCCGCCTCAATTTTATAGGTCTCAGAGCCCAGCAGATTTATACCCAGGCTGGAATCAAGTTGAAGACTCCTGTTCTTATATTTGATGGGTGCTGCCAGCGTAAGCTTGATTTTTTCTGCAAAGGCCATGGCTTCCTTCTCTGCTCTGTCATTCTCATCATTGAGTTGTTTTATCAGAACAATAAATTCATCCCCGCCAACTCTACTGACAACATCCTCTTTCCTCATACCCTTTAGCAAGCGTTGTCCAGTTTCAACAAGTACGGCATCGCCTGCATCATGGCCATAGGTGTCATTTACAACTTTAAATTCATCAAGATCGATCAGAATCAGGGCGGCATGAATGTGATGGCGGGCGCATTCTGCCAGCGTTTTTTCCATAGATTCCAGGAATACTCTGCGGTTTGGCAGGCCAGTAAGCGGGTCACTATAGGCCATTTCGGCAAGTTCGCTAATCGCCTCGTCACGTTCTCGCATGAATGGGTTTATTATCCAGTAAAAAATAATCGGTGAAGATATTAAAACCAGCAATATTACATTGAGTACAATTTCTGTTGCATGAGGGTAAGGATGTGGAAAGGCTTCCAACACAAGCATTATGAAGAATTCTACCAGCGCAATGACGACCGCAATGCGTAGCATCACCTGTCGGATAGTAATCTTTGGATATTTCATCTTTCTAAGCAATCACTGGTGTTGAAAAATTCATAGTCCTGATTACCTCTCGTTTCTGGTTTTTTCATGAGATATAGAAGTGCACCCGAAATAGAGCATACGGTATTTAAAGTTTTCTTGAATTATTATTTTCTTAAGCCTGTTGCAACGGGTTCTGACGATAGTACAAAGACATCTCCCTGTATATACCCGGGTAGTGATCCTGTAAATATTCGGGTGCCATAAAAAAGTACTCTGACACCACGGCAAAAAACTCTGCAGGACTGTGGGCTGCATAGGGATCAATAGAGACATGATGACCGTGTTCCAGCTCTCTGAGCAAACGATCATATGCACGGCTGAATATACGGGTCCAGTCCTCCCTTTTCATATCTTTATTTAGCACCGGCATTCCATTTGCGACACCGTTGAGCATATCCAGTTTATGGGCAAATTCATGCAGTACAACGTTCGACCCGGTGTGACGAGCATCCTGCCTGTGCGGATCTGCATCTGCCCATGAAAGGATGACCGGCCCTTTGCCCCATGCCTCACCGCCAAGCGCTCGCTCTGAACTGTGCAGCACTCCTGCATCATCAACGTGTTCATAATCAACGATAAAGGCATCCGGGTATACAATGACCTCATGCCAACCGTCAAAGTCACTAAAATTTCTATTTAGAATCAGCAGACAGGCCTGGGCAGCAATCTGCACTATCATTTTCTCAGACAGGTCCATCCCTGCTGCCGCTGTAAACTTTTTTTCATGCAGGAAAAGTCCTGTCAGCTTACGCAACCGGGTAAGCTGTTGAGTGCTGAGTCGATTTAACAACGAAAGACCGCTGATACTCTGTTGCCAGAGCTGAAATGGGATACGTGTATTGCGCAGCACCGTAGACCGATACCAGCGTTTAAGATTATTTAACAAAGCTTTCTCAATGGCTCCCAGGTTATTTGAATAAGAAAAGCCATCCTCGACATCCGACTATCGTTTTATTTTTTCTGAGTAACTCTTTCAATAATTTTTTGCGCAGGAACATACCCGCTTATCAAAGATCCATCGGGTAGATAACTTGTCGGTGTTCCCTGCACACCCACCTTCTTACCCAGCACAAAACCTGCTCGAAGAACCTTGTCAGCACCGCAGCTTCCATTTTCCAACTTACCCTTGCTAACACCCATTGCGATATTCATTGCCTTGTTTCGATCTTCCGAACACCAGACCGAGAGCATCTCTTTATATCCCGGACCTTTATTCCCCCCCCTGGGAAAGGGTATATAGCGCACGCTCACACCCGCTTTCTGCAAGTGCGGAACTTCCTTGTGGAATTTCTTGCAATAAGGACAACTGGTATCAGAAAAAATACTGATAGCTGCTTTTTCTTTACCCTCTGCCCTGAATATTACACTATCATTTTCAGGAAATGATCTTAGCAGGGGAATATTTTCTCTGACCTGTGCCTGCCGAGTAAGGTTGATACCATTCTTAAGATCCAGAAGATTACCAATCAGGGCATACTCTCCATTTTCCGTAACGTAGACATACTTACCGCCTATCCGGACCTGGTAGAGCCCATTTACAGGTGTCTTTTCAGGTGTACTGATAGCACTGCCGGGTAAAATTTTTTGCAAATTGACTATGCGGGGATCTGTGATGGTCTTTTTGTCACTTACATTCTTTCCAGCAGAGACTTTCTCCTGTTGAGGAAATGGATTCCGTTCCAGCCACGCGGAGTAAACTTTATCGTCCCATTTAGACTGGAAAAAGGCGATAACATCCAATGTCTGCCTGGCATCAATCTTGTCTTTAAATGCCGGCATGACACCGCCGAGCTTAATGCCCCCATCCCGGATCGTATTAGCCAAAACTTTTATCGAGTGGTGCCAGGCGTGTGCGGTGCCATTAATTGGTGGCGGTGGATATTTCCCATTGCTGTCTTTTTTACGCCAGTTTTCGGTCCCCTCTGCATTTGTCTTGTGACATTCGGCACAGTGACTTGCATATAAGCCTGCTCCTCTGGTTACCTGATCGTCTGAATACCATCTTGCTGCAGCAAATGACAGGCCGGGAACAAGCAGATATCCAGAAAAGAGTAATAAAAATGTTTTCCGGATCATAGAGGAAGCCCAGGTTTACGGGTAAGTGTGAAAGCTCAAATGTACTAAGCTGTAGTGTCAGGATCCAATCGCGTCACGGACTTTCATCAAACGACCTCGTACCTCGGTTGCCAGTGCAGGAACAGCTGGATTGTCGACCAGCGCAAGAACAGCGGATGGATCCATAAACGCAACGGTAACACTGCCATCTTCTTCCTCTCTGACGACAACGTTGCAGGGTAACAAAAGTCCAATATCGGGTTCAGCTTCCATCGCCTGGTTAGCCAGCACCGGGTTGCAGGCGCCGAGTATAATGTACGGGCGCTTATCTATATCCAGCTTGTTTTTTAAAACCGCACTGACATCAATTTCAGTCAGTACGCCGAAGCCCTGTTCCTGTAAAGCATCAGTGACGGCGGCTACCGTCTCGTCATAGGATTTACTGGTAGTGGTTGAAAAAGCGTACATGTATTATCTCCTTAACATTATTCGAGTTGCCCTTAAGTGTTGACCTTATTCGACTTAAGCCACATGAGTATTGTAAAAAATCAATAACACTAATTATACCCGCAGTTCCTGAAAATCAGGATAGATTCCTAATAAACTTACGGTTGGTAAACTAACAGGCTCCATTGCCCTGCTGCAGTACGTCAAAGCTGAGAGTCGTCGGGAACTATTGCCAGCAAATCGGCTTCTGCGCGTCGGCCTTTGGAAGTCATGGGCTCTTTCTCCAGTTCCGAAGTAACTATGCCATCCTCGACCGTGATCCACTCGACTGATCCATCATCCTTCAGGATGACCTGCCAGCTATTTCCTGCCGCCATATCATTCTCGATACTTTCGGCCACGGCCCTGGCCAGGGTCTTGCTCTCGACCAGCAAACCCGTCTCAGTATTAAGGTTGACGGAGCGGGGATCGAGATTGAAAGAACCTACAAAGGTATGCTTGCGATCAAACACCATGGTCTTGGCATGCAGGCCAAAAATCGTCTTGTATTTCTTCAACTCTGCTTCGGTAAAAATGGCACGTTCAGACTTCGCATCCGGTCGCATTTCGTAGAGCTCGGCTCCGGTTTTCAGCAGCTTTTTGCGTTGCTTGCGATAGCCGACAAAGGCCGACAGGTGATTGTTCGCGGCCATGGAGTTGGTCGCCAGTTTGACCTTGACTCCCCTCTCCTGCGCGGCAGTGAGGGCTTTGAAACCGCCATCCAGCAGGATCAAATAGGCACTCTGAATATGCATTTCTTCACTCGATTCGTCAGCAAGGCGACCCAGCGTGACGCCGGTACGATCAAGCTCGGCATGGGTTTGTGTCTTGCCATCAAGCTCCGGCACTGCATCAACCAGTAGCCTTGCCTTACCCCATAAAAGTTTCTTTTCAAGTTCTGCCATCTCAACGTCAATTTTCTTCGGCTCATCATAGAAACCCGGCGGGTAGCTCGAGGAACTAGTCGAAAACTTATCAAGCGACCCTCTCATAGCCTGGGTCTGTTCCTGAGTAGGCAGCGGGGTAACTACCTGCTCGATGGGCACCGTCCAGTCACTGTTCCAGTACAGGTCGAAGGCTTCTCCCGTGGTATTCACCACCGGCCCCAGTGCCAGCAGGTCACGACTGCGGTTTACAAAGGGTCCCGGATATTCAAAATACTCATTGCCGATATTGCGTCCACCGAGAATGGCGATGCTGCCATCGACCACATACAACTTGTTGTGCATACGGCGGTTGAGCACTCTCAGGTCGGCAACATAGTCGACCCAGCGCATCACCAGGGACTTATGTTTCGGGCCAAAGGGCTTGTACAGGCGCAGCTCGAT
>JAUWVE010000043.1 GCA_030617565.1 Gammaproteobacteria bacterium
TTGATTTTCCTGATAACTCATTCGATGTGGTGATATGTTCGCAGATCTACGAACATGTCCCCGATGCAGGACAAATGATGGAGCAGATTTTTCGGGTATTGAAGCCTGAAGGTGTCTGCTATTTTGCTGCTGGGAACAGGCTCTCAATTGAAGAGCATCATTACAATTTGCCATTTCTATCTGTTATTCCGCGTTCCCTTGGTCATCTCTATCTCAGGTTGGCAGGAAAGGGTAAATATTATTACGAAAAACACCTGAGCTACTGGGGTCTGAAATGGTTGGTCAAACAGTTTGAGATTATTGATTACACAACTAAAGTAATTAATGATCCGGAAAAATTTGATGTGGCTTATATGCTGGAGCCAGACTCTACTAAGCAAAAGGTCTCGCAATTTATCGTTAAGAGACTTTACTGGCTTTGCCCTGGGTATATCTGGCTACTAAAAAAACCCGCCAGGGAGAATTAATTTTTCTCTAAAGATATTACCTTTTTCAATGTCTCCGCCTGGTCAACTAAAGCTTCTATTTCTTTTCCCACGCAACAAAAGTGCCCCATCTTGCGGCCGGGTCTGGGTTCTTTTTTACCATAGAGATGAAGAAAAACACCCGGATTCTTCAATAATTCATCCCAAGGCGGTGTTCCTTTCTGCCATGCATCTCCAAGAATATTGACCATTACTACAGGTGCAGTGAGATCGGACTTTCCCGGACGGAAGCCGCATAGTGTCCGTACCTGTTGCTGAAACTGGTCTGTCAAACAGGCATCCAGGGTGTAGTGGCCTGAATTATGCGGCCTGGGGGCCATCTCATTAATCATAATTTTATTATTTTTATCGACGAAGAACTCTACAGCCAGAACACCACAGTAATCCAGTTTTTCAGCAAGTATACGTGCCATTTTTTCCGCCTTACTGGACACCTCAGGCTTAACCCTGGCAGGTACGATGCTGATATCGAGAATGCCGTTTTTATGACTGTTTTCTGCCACAGAAAAGGTTTCAATGTGACCACAGACGCTACGGGCCAGCACGACAGAAATTTCACAGGCAAGATCTATGCGTTGTTCCAGTACACAGGGTTTGGCGCCCAGTTGTTGAAAGGCAGGCTTCAGATCAGACGAATTAGAAATAACAACCTGTCCTTTGCCGTCGTAACCCAGAGTTGCAGTTTTCAGAATTGCAGGGAAAGGGATATTTTCTATCACCCTTTCAAGGTCAGATTCATTTTGGATGACATGGTAATCAACGGTATCTAGTCCGATATTGCGCAGGGTTTGCTTTTCAATGATACGGTCCTGGGCGATACTTATGGCAGTGGCGGAAGGGCGGACAGGTATATGTTCTGCTATGGTTAGCAAACTGGAAGCGGGTATATTTTCAAATTCCGTCGTGACGGCAGCACATTCAGAGGCCAGCCGTGCAAGAGAGGCCCCATCATCGTAGGAGGCACAGATGTGTTCGGTTGCGAAAGATGCGGCCGGGCTGCTAACGTCAGGGTCCAGCACTATGACTTCATAGCCCATGGTTCGTGCGGCCACGGTAAACATACGGCCAAGCTGACCTCCACCCAATAGCCCGAGTGTTGCACCTGGTAATATCATTTCTGAAGTAATTATTAGCTGCCTGGGAGGTGGCGTGACAGGACTTCTTCTGCCTGGGCCTGACGAAAATCAATCAGTTTCTGTGCCATTTCACGGTCTGAAGCCGCCAGGATGGAGGCAGCAAATAATGCAGCATTCCGGGCGCCGGCCTGACCGATTGCAAAGGTGGCAACGGGTACACCCGCTGGCATCTGTACGATAGAGAGCAGCGAGTCCATGCCCTTAAGGTGGCGGCTGTTTACCGGCACGCCCAGCACTGGAAGTGTCGTTTTTGCCGCCAGCATGCCCGGCAAGTGTGCTGCACCGCCAGCACCGGCAATAATAACTTTTAGGCCTCTCTCAATAGCTGATTCGGCGTATTGATACAACAAATCCGGAGTCCTGTGGGCAGATACGATCTTGCTATCATAGGAGATGGCGAACTCATCTAGCGTCCTGCAGGCATGCTGCATGACGTCCCAATCGCTATCGCTACCCATGACAACACCTACTTTTACGATATTACTCATTCAATACTGCTCATTATTGTAGTAATTGGCGAATTGTGCAGATTTTCAACAGATGTCGCAAGTAAAGATATTAGCATCTGACAGGTTTTCATTCAGGCGTAAAAAATATTTTTATTCTGCAGAATGTAATTTGGCGAGCTATTAGAATTATGACCGTGTTGCAAAAAGAGTTGCTTGTCGTTGTAACGCCTGTTTTTGAAGATGCTGAAGTTGCCAGCCGGTTTTTCAAGGAGCTTTCTAGTTCACTCGGTAACCATGGTTATAAAGAAAAAGTCGTGTAGAAACAATCCGCATTTGATTCGCTTACCGAGGGCGATTAATGCCTCGCCATTACCAGGTAGTGTACGCTGTCATTGGCCAGGCTTGACAGGCTATCGAACCAGATTAACTTTGATAAAAGGTAAACAATGTAGATAAACAGAGGGGGCCAGATCAGATGGATTACTTTAATTCTTGCCATACACAGATTCTAACCTTAACACGGGTATCTAAATACTCTATTGGCTGCCATATAGTTGTCAAAATATGATGAGCCGGTAAACTGTTGCCTGTTTCGTTTCGTATATTTGAAAATAACACATGTCAAAAACGTCACTTCATGTACTGGAATTGCTTTCATCCGGCAACTTAATTTCCGGTGAGATCATCGGGAAAATGCTGGGTGTCAGTCGTATGGCTGTTTCCAAATCGATTAAGGGCTTATGTGAAAAGGGTCTGGATATTAGCTCGGTTCCCGGCAGGGGCTATCAATTAAAGTCCCCGGTACAATTGCTTGATAAAAATGCAATTCATTCAGCATTAGATAAAAATGCAGCAGAAACGAATCAAATTGAGATTTTGCATGAGATTAGTTCTACCAGCGACTATTTGCTTGAACTATCACATGACGGCGACATAAACCGGCGTATATGCCTCGCTGAAAGTCAACATAGTGGAAGAGGGCGACGTCAGAGAGAATGGCATGCTACCCCCTACCGGAATATTATACTCTCGATGGGCTGGTGCTTTGATGAGGGTATGTCAGGCCTTTCCGGACTGGGTATAGCGGCGGGTATTACGATAGTCAGGACTTTACATGAGGCTGGTTTTGACAGGGATATCGGACTCAAGTGGCCGAACGATATAGTCTGGAATGACAATAAGCTTGGTGGCCTATTGATTGACGTACGAGGCGAACATGATGGGCCTTGCCTGGCTGTATTGGGTTTTGGCCTTAATCTTTCACTGTCTGCTGCAGAGCTGCAAGCGATAGATCAACCCTGTGCCAGCCTTGAGCAAATAACTAACAAGTCCGTTGATCGCAACGCTCTTGTAGCAGACCTGGTCAGCGCGTTGACAGAATTATTTGAAGGCTATGTCGCATCAGATTTCGAGGATTTTCAGCAGTTATGGCCAGGCTACGACCGTTTGCACGGTCGAGAAGTCAAAGTTACCAGAGGTGAGATGTCATTTTCTGGCGTGGCGATGGGCATCGACAGGCTTGGTGCGTTAATGCTGGATGAAGGGAAAAAACCGTACTCAAGTTTCCTGTCTGGCGAAGTTAGCCTGAGGTTGGCTCTATGAATCTGCTCGTTGATAGTGGTAACAGCTTTATTAAGTGGGTATGGGCAAATGATGAATCCTTCCTCGCAGGAGGTCGGTGTCTGACAACGGTGGTTTCCAGTTTGCACGAAAAATGGGCAAACAGCGATGTCCCTGCCCGGGTGATAGTCTCGAACGTGGCGGGGGAAAGCGTTGCCAGCGAAATAAGTAAAGCAGTATCTGTGCTATGGCAGCTTGAGGTGGAACTTATAGTCAGTAGTCAGAACTGCTGCGGCCTGACAAACAGTTATCATAAACCCGGGCAATTAGGTGTCGATCGCTGGATGGCGATGGTGGCAGCTTATCGAATGACTCAGAACCCGGTAATCGTCGTAGACTGTGGAACGGCAGTTACCATTGACCTCGTCAATGAAAAAGGGCTTTTCATTGGTGGCGTCATCATGCCTGGTTTGATGACAGCATTACAGAGTCTGAAACTCGGTACAGATGCTGTTGAAGATATTAGCCGCATCAATAGTGATGCAAGTCCTGCTTCACAATCAACAGAAGAAGGTGTAATTGCAGGTGTCTTGCTTGGTCTTTCTGGTGGAATAGAGAGGGTAGTCAGGGAACAGTCATTATTAGTTGATAAGATACCAACCGTTTTCATAAGCGGTGGAGACAGGGAGAAAATCGTACCCTATCTGACAATCCCGGTTGTTTTACAATCGGGGCTGGTGTTGGAAGGTTTGCGGATAGTTGCTGGAAAAAATAAGTCTGAAGTTTCAAGGCTCAAGTTTCAAGATTGAAAACCGAAAACCGAAAACCGAAAACCGAAAACCGAAAACCGAAAACCTGGTATTTTTCCTTTAACTTTTAACCTTTAACCTTTCCTCTTCGACTTCTTCCCAACCCGCCCAATCGCAAAAGCCGCCGGAATCACGATTAGTGTAATTAAGGTCGAAAAGATCAACCCCCACGATAGTGCCAGCGCCATCGGCGACACAAAGGGATCCATGCCACCCCAGCCATAGGCGGTTGGCAGCAGACCCACCACGGTGGTGGTGGCCGTCAGTATCACGGCCCGTAAGCGTCGGCGACCGGCTTCCATGATGGCATCGAAGGTATCCATTCCCTGCTCAATAGCACGCTGGACAAACACCAGCAGCACCAGTGAACTGTTAACAACCACGCCGGTCAGTGCCACGCCGCCCATCAGGGCGAAGAATGACAGCGGCATTGGCATCCAGTACTTATCATGCAGGTAGAAACCGATAATGATACCGATGGCACCAAAGGGTATTGCCAGCATGACATAGAAGGGGTAACTAAAACGATTGAACTGGACCGCCAGGATGATAAATATCCCCAGCATGGCGAAGACCAGGGACTGCATCAGGCCCGTGACCGATTCCTGGTTTTTTTCTTCTTCGCCACCATAATTAATGACGACCTTGCCGTGCAGATTGCCCAGCCATTTCGGTTCATCTTTTGCTACCAGATTGTTCAGTGCCGAGCTGGTGATAATATCGTTGTCGATGTTGGCAGCAACATGGATAACGCGGATGCCTTCTTTATGCCGGATGGTAGTAAAGCCCGGGTGTTCTTCCAGTCTGGCAACTTCTTTGAGCGGTATCAGGCCGCCGCGTGTGTTTGATATCAACAGGTTTTCCAGGTAATCGCGCTGTTTAGCCGGGTTTGCCGGGTAGCGAACGGTGATGTCGATCTCTTCAGTTCCTCGACGCGTGGTGGCGACTCTGAGTCCACCTACGGCGGCACGGACATGCGAGGCTATGGTACTTAAAGGCACTCCGGCATAGGTGGCCAATGCCCGGTTGACCACGACATGCAGTGATTCATCACCGGCCTCGGAGCCGCTTTCTATGGATGTGACACCATCGATGCCTTGCAGGTATTCCATCAATTGCTCAGAGGCTTTTTTGGTATCGGCGTTTTCTCCCTGTGAAATCTCCACCTGTAATGCGCGTCCGGCAGGCGGACCCGGTTTTAGCTCCGCAAAAGAAATTTTCATATCAGGGAACAGCGGCGGGATCTCTTTTTCGATCTGCCGCATATCTACCATAACATCATGCCCCTCACGAGAGATAGCGGGCTGGTAGATAACAGAAATCTGGCCAAATCGTGCACCACGCTGGGTCAGAGGGTCTCCAGTATCTACGGCTATTTGTCCGGTACTGATCAAGGTGGTTTCCAGCACCATGTCATCGGTGCGTTCCCGGATGGCTCTGTCGATCTCGATCATTTTCTCCCGCATGATATCAAGGCGCGTACCGGCAGGGGCGGTAACGCGAACCGTATACTGGTCAATACCAGCAGCAGGAAAAAGCTGGAAAGACATCCTTGTTGCAGCCAGGTAAAAGCTGCCGAATAACAGCAGCAGGGCAAGGGTTACCGTAATCCAGCGGAACCGTATTGCCTGCCTGAGGGTAGCAAGATAGGTGTTCTCGATGGCGGTGATCCAACGACGTTCCTCGGGGTGTTTATCGGGGCTGGCAAAATGAGCGACATGACCCGGCAAAATCAGAAAGGCCTCCAGCCAGGAGAAAAACAACAGCGAGATGACAACAATCGGTATGGCAACAATGAACTTTCCGATAATGCCCTCCATAAACAACAATGGGCCAAAAGCAACCACTGTAGTCAGTATGGTTGCAGTCACCGGGCCGATGATTTCTAATGAACCATTTACTGCAGCAACAGTCGGATTTTCCCCTTTTTCCATATGCCAGGTAATATTCTCCCCGACAATGATGGCGTCATCGACCAGCATGCCCAATACCATGATGAAGCCGAGCATAGAGATCAGATTTAACGTAACACCCGCTACCAGCAGCGAAAACAGACCGATGGAGAAGACGATAGGCAGGCCGAGGGTCGTAGTAAAAGCAACAGATGGGCGAAGAAATAGTACCAGTGAAATCAGTACCAGGAGGAGTCCGACGACACCATTATTGGTCAGTACACCCAGGCGTAGACGGGCAAAGCGTGAGAAATCCTGGTAGGTATCAACACGAATATCTGAGCCATGTCTGTCAGCAACAGTAGTAATGTAGTCACGGATACGATCAACGGTTGAAATGATGTCCGCCCTGGTCTGTTTCAGGATGATAATGGCCAGGGCCGGCTGACCCTGAACGTCATATATTTTTGAGGGTTTCTCCAGTGTCTCAGTAATGCTGGCAATGTCTTTAAGCCGTAGGGCATCACCGCGTTCATTTGATCGTAATACCAGCTCACCGGCATCTCCAGCGCCTTTCAGTTCACCGGTAATTCGTATCGCATATTTTTGTTCATTGGTTTCCAGATCGCCGCCCGGGACATTGACATTCCATGATTCGATGACGCGCACCACGTCACCGGTGGCGATGTGTTCCTTGCGCATCTTTTCAGGATTGAGAGTGATGCGAATCTCAGCTTTGCGCTGCCCTTGAATAAAGACTTTTGCAACACCATCGATTTGCAGCAGCTCATCGACCATATCTTTACCGAGACGGTGCAGCTCAAGGCCGCTACGTCTGGCAGAGACCGCCAGGTTGATAACAGGAAATACCGCCCCATCAATCTCGGTCACGAACGGGTCGTTGGGCAGGTCGGAGGGTAGGTCTGCCTGATTGACCGCCTGCTGTACATCGCTGACGATACGTTGACGGTTGCTCGCTTCCGGATCAATTTCCAGATTGATGCGTCCTGAACCGGGAAAGGAGGTCGAGGTCATCTTGTCGATGCCACTGGTAGATTTCAACTGCTGCTCTATCGGAGTGACGATCAGCCGTTCTACTTCTTCAGGAGAGGCCCCGGGGTAGGCAAAATCAATCTGGATTCGATCGAGGTTTACATTCGGAAATGCCTCACGATTTATCTCCACCATCGCATACAGACCAAGCGCCAGCATAAAAAAGGAAATCATATTTATGACCAGCGGGCGGTTGACGAGGAATTGGATGATTGTTCGCATAGAAAAAAGTTTTACGTTTTATGTATTACGTTTTACGTGTACAGAGTTGTTCTGGCTGTAGCTTAGTGATCATATTTTGACTTTACGTAATACGTAAACCGTAATACGTAAAACCACGTTACAAATCTTTCCATATGACCCCACGCAACCGCTCCAGTTCATTTAGCGTATTAACCAGGTTAACCTGCGAATTTGCCAGCGCTGATTCGGCCACCGAAAGGTCTTCCTCGAAAATGATCAGGTCAGCCGTTGTTGTGCGCCCGGTCCGGTAGCGAGTTACTGCCTCGTCGAATTTCTTTTTTTCAGCGTCTTTAAGACGACTATTACTGCTAATAGATCTTTTTTGATCATGAATCAGTCCGAGCAGTCGATCAATATCGTTATCCAGGTCGATGCCCAGCTGCCGTATCTGGTTATCAGCGATATCTCTGTTCAATAGTGCCTGCTGCAAAGCAGCCCGGAGTCCGGATTTATCCATGTGTGCCCTGTACTCGAGGCCAACTTTACCCGCAAGATCTGTTTCATCTAAATCTGTCTTTGCTGTTGGACCTGCTTTTGCCCTGGCACCTACTGAAACAATGACGTCCAGGGTGTCTTTTTTATTGTTACGCTGAAGTTCTATATTGCTTTCGGCAGCCTGTTTAGATGCCTCTGCCTTGCTTAGCGCCGGGCTATAGTTGAAAACCTGCTCATGCAGGATGCTGCGGGCAGGGATTTCCATTTTTGTATAATCGAGCTTGGAGCTATATTTCGTAGTAGCAGGAATGTTCATCAAGCGGTTGAGGTTGAATAAAGACTGATTTCTGGCCGTTTCCAGTGTTGTCAGTACAGCAAGTTTACGGTCAAGCCGGGCCTGGCTCTGTAAAATATCCTTTTCCTCGCTGATCCCAAGCTTTTTATTTCGAATTACAAATTCATGCAGGCGACGTAAACGATCGACCCCCTCGCTGGTGTTGGCATGGTTTACCTCGATCGTGGCAAGTGCGAAATAAAGAACAGCCACCTGTTTGGCAAGTGTATCCCGGAGTATAAATTCTTCAGCCTGGCTTGCGGTGACCTGTGCTCTTGCAGCTTCTTCTGCTGAATGGTACGCGACATTGCCGGCATCTTTCTTAAGCGGTTTGCGATAGGAGAGATTGATTGCAGAGTCATTGGATGGGTTCGGCAAGGTATTGATGAAAACCACCTCATTATCTGTGCGAATATAGGATGCATCCAGGGTGATGCGGTCACCGGACTCGAGTTTTCGAGTTAGTGCGCCGCGTGCTATAACGGTATCCGCAGGCGTTCCAAAGCCAGCAATATCGTGAGAGAAGCTGGTATCTGCAGTTGCTATCCAGGTCAGTGTTGAATAGATGCGATCAAGCTCAAGAGTACTGCGCTGTACCTGTATGATCGCAGATTGAAGCGTAGGGTAGACAGCTATGACCCGGGCCAGGATATCTTCGTAGCTTTTTGTCTCAGTCTCAATTATTGTTTCTTCTGTCGCTGCATCGCTTGCATAACCAGGTTGTATGGGCGCAAATATACATACCAGCAATATTCTGATGCAAAGGTGGATAAATGGTCTTGTGTTACAGGAAATCACAATTATTCGGATATATTATCAAGTCTGGAATATGAGAGAGGCATTATATCTATATGCATAGCTAAGTCGACAGGCAGGTATCCCTGCGGGTAGACTTCGTCATCGAATCGTTTCTTGGAAATAAACGGATGAAAGCTCTGTTAGGAATCTTGTTGCTGGTGAACGTCGCCCTGTTAATGTGGGGGGTGGGGCAGCGCCAGTTCCTGAATGACAGCTTTAGCCCGGCGACAGAGTACCACCCCGAGTTAATGGAGTTATTGCCGCCTGAAAAGCCCAGGGCACTTGCAAAAGTAACGATTGATTCTGATGGTAATGCAACCACCACAAAGATTGAAGTTGACTCGCCAGCAACGGGTGACCAGGCGACGCTTCTTCAGCCACCTGTGCTCCTGGGGCCGTTAGAAGAAGGATTTGACGAGACCGCTTTGAGTATCCTGGCTTCAGTACTACCCGGTCAGTGTATGCTGATCGGTCCCTACAAAACGATAATAGAGCGCGGGCGCGGTGGCCGTAAACTTAATGATATGCAAATTCAATACTCTGATCGCCAGGACCCTAAGGGCCGCGTGCTTGGCTACCGGGTGTTTCAGGGGCCCTTCGCCAGCAAAATGGAGGTATCCAGCGCCAGGCTCCGTCTTAAAAAGCAGGGTGTTAAAGATTTATATCTGATGAATGAAGGTAAAAATAAACGGTATATTTCACTCGGTTTTTTCTCCAGCGAAAACAGTGCTAACAGCTTTATGGCAAACTTTTCAAAACGGGAAATTAAGACGAAGAAGCGGATAGAATACGGAACAAATTACTGGTTGCTGGTCACGGACCCCAAGTCAATCAGTAAACTCATTAAAAAAAGCTCTATACCCATACAACAGGGTGCGACAAAAACCATTAAACCCTGCTCGGAAATACCCTGGTAGCTGCTTTCGGTGACTGCAGAGCGCCTCTCCATTAATCCTGGGTGTGCGGGACAGATCAAAGCGCAAGCCGTGCGGGCAAATTCTGGACTCATGATGCATATTCATGATTAATTGAGGGACCCTATAACTTGAGTTCAATCGATCTATCACTTAGAATCGCGTTCCCATCGCCCGCATAGCTCAGCTGGCAGAGCAGCTGATTTGTAATTTGAGTTAGTATTTTTTGGGCGATTGTAAGTAGATGAAATCAAGGATGATATTCAGCTTTTTAAGGTAGACACGCAAAAAAGAGCGCAAATGGTGACATTGGCGCAATTACTCAATGTGTGTTTATTTTGGAGAGCTAATTATGGCTACTATTACAAATACCCGTTCAGGCAAGTGGAAAGTTCAAATCCGCTCAGGCAGCCGGACAGTCAAGTGCAAGACCTTTACCCGCAAGACAGACGCTAAAGAATGGGCAAAAAACTTTGAGGCAGATCGTGAGCGTATGGAGGCCACCGGCTGCACCGGAGCAGGCATTACCCTTCGTGAGCTTGTTGAAGAAATTCAGGATAATGAGCGGCGCGGCAATGGTAATGACCCGAAAACAGACCACAATACAAAATTCTGGCTCAACCGGCTTGGTAATAAGAAGCTGATTGATATATCTGCTCAGGATATACGCCAGCACCTCAAAAGTTATGAG
>JAUWVE010000095.1 GCA_030617565.1 Gammaproteobacteria bacterium
GGCAGTCGGAGTGTCTTCGATTACATCGTGCAGGATGGCCGCTGAAATGGCTTTACTGTCCATGTGCAGGCCAGCGAGTATTCTGGCTACTTCGACGGGGTGAGAGATGTATGATTCGCCGCTGGCACGGCGTTGACCGGCGTGAGCCTGGTAGCCAAAGATGTAGGCGTGGTAGATACTGGCAATTTCCTGCTTGCTGAGGTAAGTCTCAAGCAGGCCTTCAATATCCTGAAATTTCAGATCCCGCCCTGGTCCGAAGGACGGAACAGGTTCATGCGTCGGCGGGTGGTGTTTCCTTAGCGATGGAATCAGCATTTGCTGCAATACCTTCTACAGTTGCACCAGCCTCTTCGCTCTCGGTGCCATCAGAGAGAAACAGGTCTTCAGCCGTTTCTTCCGGCTCAGGCTCGTCTATGAGTATATCGCTGTTGACCAGACCTGCAGCAATTTCGCGCAGGGCAAGTACAGTATTTTTGTCGTTCTCAATTTCCAGCTCGGACTGATAGCCTTCAGCAAGCTGGCGAGCACGTTTGGCTGCAATGAGGACAAGATTAAATCGGTTATCAACATTTTCCAGACAGTCTTCAACAGTAATTCGTGCCATTTAGCAATTTACCCATAATATATTCAGTGGAATTTGTGATTTTAACCCATAAACGTTTGAAGAGTCTATCTAAAGGCAGCCAGTATATCCATTAACTGCCGGGTAGCACCGTCGATGTCACTATTGATCAGTATATGATCATATTCGCCCTGATGAGAGATTTGCTCAGCATAGGAAGACATTCTTCTTTGAATTGTTTTCTCCGTATCCTGCTGGCGTGATAATAGCCGGCTTTCCGCTTCTTTACCGTCTGGCGGCAGAATAAAGACACTGGCTGCGTCAGGGTAACTTGCTTTGATGCACCGCGCACCCTGCCAGTCGATGTCGAGGATAAGGTTTTTTCTGTCGTGCAGCGCTTTTTCTATGGTCGTTCGTGATGTACCGTAGAGATTGCCATATACCTCAGCGTATTCAAGCATTGCCCCGCTGTCGACCATATCCTGGAAGGTCTGTTTACTGACAAAAAAGTAATCTTCGCCTTCTTTTTCACCCGGGCGAGGATGGCGAGTGGTATGTGATACGGCGATGAGGGTATCCGGCATGCTGGTTATCAGGGCGTGTGACAAGGTGGTCTTACCGGCGCCGGAGGGGCCGGAGAGTATCAGAATGACCGGTTTTGCATTTTCACTCAACATTCTGTATCTGTTCCCTGATCTGTTCGATTAATACTTTTAATTCTATTGAGGCGTTCGTGACACGGATGTCGGATGATTTTGAACCGAGAGTATTGGCCTCGCGATTCATCTCCTGCATTAAAAAATCCAGCCGCCGGCCAACCGGTTTTTTCGATGTAAGGGCATGCTGCGTCTCGGTGATATGGGATTCAAGCCTGTCGAGTTCTTCCGCAATATCGGATTTGTTGGCAAAAATGACAACTTCCTGTTCGAGGCGTCCTGGCTCGAGAGATTCTTTTAGCTCATTCAGGCGGTTCTCAAGTCGTAGTTTAAAAGCGGTGATAATTTCAGGCAGGATCGAACGTACCGTCTCGACCTGTTCGCTGATGCCTGTGAGCCGCTCCCTGACCATCTCTGCCAGCCGCCCACCCTCGCGTTGGCGGTTTTTTTTCAGTTCCTGCAGAGTATCATCAAGAAGATCGACAGCCTTTTCAGCAAGTAAGGAGTAATCAATACTATCTTCGGTGATAACGCCGGGCCAGTTGAGTATGTCTGTTACGCTGAGGCTGGAACTTTCATGGATGCGTTTTTCTATTTCGTTAGCCATCTCGGTAAGTTTGTCTACCAGTTGTCCATTTATGGACATGGTGCCCGGTAGATTGCGGTCTACCTGGAAACGAAGGTTGCATTCAATTTTTCCACGTGCCAGTTGTTTGTTGATTCGTTCACGAACGGCTTCTTCAGCAGCGCGTAGCGGCTCAGGCAGACGCAGGCTGATGTCCAGATAGCGGTGGTTAACTGAGCGGATTTCCCAGGACAATTGGCCCCAGCTGGTAGCCATATGGTTACGCGCAAAGGCAGTCATGCTTGCTGTCATGTTATGATTCTTCTGTAGATTTATACGTCAGCCTGCATGGTAGCGACTTTATTAGTATGAATAAAGCTCATGCTGTTGCGGGGAATAGATAAAGGTCACTATCAGGCTGTCTATTCTTGAGGTAATTTACTACTATTAATATCTGAGTGAGTATAGATGCAGGTCAGGAATACAGTCGATTCAGGTTTAGCTGAATAAAACGGAAAACTTAATGGTAAAAAATGAAAGATTACAGGTAAATGCCCTGCCTAAAGGTTACCGCCTGTCTGAATACGAGATTGAAAAGCCGATCTCTGAAGGCGGCTTCAGTATAGTTTACCTGGCGACACATCTGCCTACCCGGAGCAGGGTGGTAATCAAAGAATTCTTTCCGATACGCTATGCCAAACGCATCGACACGGGTCGTGTTGAGACTATCACAGAGGAAGCATCCCGTTCATTTGGCATGGGAATAAAGCGTTTTTTTAATGAAGGCAGTGCGCTGGCGAAAATCAATCATCCGAATGTTGTCCGTGTGACCCATCTGTTTCGTGCCAACAACACGGTTTACATGGTGATGATTTTTGAGGTGGGGCGCGATATGCGGTGGTACATCAAGCGTAAAAATGGAGGCCTTTCAGAAAAATTTTTACGTACGGTGTTTCCAGAAGTCCTGTCAGGAATGTCGGAACTGCATAAAAATCATATTCTTCATCTTGATATAAAGCCTGCGAACATACTTCTGCGCACCGGTGGTCACCCGCTATTGATCGATTTTGGGGCGGTAAAACATATGAAAGGTGTCACAAACCTCGAGGTAAAAGGCCATACATTAACGCAGGGATTTGCACCAATTGAACAACATAATCATGGCAATATTGGTCCCTGGTCAGATATCTATGCCATCGGTGCAACGATGTATTCATGCATCACCGGCAAGCCGCCTCCTTCTGCGCCGGAAAGGGTAAAAAAGGATAAGCTGGAATCTGTTATTCGCTCTTTTGAGAAAAAGAAATATTCCGCGGCCCTGCTTGAAGCTATCAACCTGGCGATGAAAATGGATATGACGCAACGGCCCCAGTCGATAGAGGAATTTATGCAGTTGCTGGATATAAAACCTGGTGGAAAATCAAAAATTATGAAATTTTTAAATAAGCCCATTCTTGGCACAGGGAGGAGAGGCTGATGAAATACAGATATGCCATTTCAACGGAAAAAGGGACACGGGATTACAACCAGGACAGAGCAGCCTGTCTGGAAGGCAACGACTCGGTACTTATGATACTTGGTGATGGCCTGGGTGGTCATGCGGGTGGCGATATTGCAGCTGATATTCTTGTCGATACCGCTTCGCAGGCATTTCTCAAGCTCAGGACGCCGGTTATTGAGGAGCCATCTCTGTTTCTTGCGCTGGTATTGCAGCATGCGCACCGGTCAATAAATCGAAAGGCGAAAAAATCTACAAAAAAGATAGATCCCAGAACTACGGCCGTACTGTGTCTTATTCAGAATGGATATGCCTACTGGGCGCACGCTGGAGACAGCCGGCTGTATCTGTTTCGCAATGGTTCACAGTTGACGCGTACTCTCGACCATACGGGGTCTGATCAGGCTAAAGTTAGTGGGCGTCGCATACCTGCCAAAACGGGTTTGTATAACTGCATCGGAGGCCCCTCTCGGCCAAAAATTACACTGGGCCCGGAGATTGCGTTGCAACATGGAGATCGTATACTGATTTGCTCTGATGGAGTATGGCAGGGAATGGCGATTGATGTTGTTGCCGAGTATCTGTATGAAGAAAGTGACCTGGAAGATTCGATGGATAATATGATTGAGAAAATAGTACAGCGAAATCCTGCAGTATGTGACAACGTGACTGTCGTGGCACTCGCCTGGGATGATAAAGCCAGGCCGGGTAAAAGACTGCAACATGAGCAAATCCGTGACCTGACAGATAATGATCTCTGGCGTGCAGCACGTGATGCCGAGAAGGGCATCAGGAGTAATACCAGAACAGGCATTCATGCAAAGAAACAAGGCAGCCGATTAAAGGCGGGCAGTAATGCTGATACGGCTGAAAGTCTGGACTCTGTGATTAATGAAGTCGAGTCATTTGTTAAACAATGGGAAGAAGGGAAATAAAGACTCGTTTTACGTGTTACGGTTTATGTTTTACGGTAAAAGACCAAAGACCAGGGGCGCAAATAGTATATAATCACATCCCCACATTTTACCGCTGTAAAACACTCTTAATTCAAACAACACAAACCTTAAGCGAGAACTTATGCGTCCCAGTAACCGTGCACCTGATGAAATGCGGGATATTAAATTTACCCGAAACTTTACCAAACATGCGGAAGGCTCGGTGCTGGTTGAGTTTGGCCATACTCGAGTGCTGTGTACTGCGACAGTAGAAGAAAAGGTTCCACGCTTTTTGAAAGGCAAGGGGCAAGGCTGGGTGACTGCGGAATATGGCATGTTGCCTCGTTCCACCAATACCCGCATGGGACGCGAAGCCGCACGCGGCAAGCAGGGAGGCCGGACAATGGAAATACAGCGCCTGATTGGCCGCTCATTAAGAGCTGCGGTGGACCTTGAGGCGCTGGGTGAGCGCAGCATTACGCTGGATTGTGATGTTATTCAGGCCGATGGTGGGACGCGCACAGCCTCTATTACGGGTGCCTGTGTCGCAATGTCTGATGCCATCAATGGCCTGATTGAGCAAGGAGTTTTAAAAGAAAACCCAATACAAAACATGGTTGCTTCGATATCAGTAGGCATATATCAGGGAGTACCAGTGCTGGATCTTGATTACGCGGAAGACAGCAATGCCGAGACTGATATGAATGTTGTGATGGATGAAACGGGTGAGTTTATCGAAATTCAGGGAACCGCTGAGGGAAAAACATTCTCGATGGATGAAATGCTGGCGATGACCGAGTTGGCGAAAAATGGTATTGCAGAAATTATCAGCCATCAGAAACAGGCTCTTGAGGCAGATGTCTAATGAACAGGCGTATCGTGCTGGCAACAGGAAATGCCGGTAAATTAAAGGAGATAAGGGATCTCTTTTCAGGTGTTGATGTAGACATCGTTGCTCAGTCTGAATTTGCTACCCCGGAAGCGATAGAAGATGGTCTGAGTTTTGTCGAAAATGCCATTCTCAAGGCTCGAAATGCGGCAGCTCATACGGGGTTGCCCGCACTATCCGATGATTCAGGTATCGAGGTGGATGCCCTGAATGGTGAGCCCGGCATCCATTCAGCACGTTATGCCGGTAATGATGAGAGTAATATTCAACGATTGCTGAGGGAGCTTGACGGTGTACCTGAAGACAGGCGAACGGCCCGTTTTCAGTGTGTGATGGTCTATCTCAGACATGCTAAGGATCCGGTGCCGGTTATCACTCAGGGAGTATGGGAAGGGAAAATCCTGGAAGCCGTACAGGGTGAAGGCGGCTTTGGCTATGATCCGGTTTTTTATGTTCCTGAACGAGGCTGCAGTGCAGCGGAACTGAGTGCTGCAGACAAAAATAGCTTGAGTCACCGTGGCAAGGCATTGCGCCAGATGCTCAATCATCTAAGTTCCAGTTATACTTGAGGGCATGATCGCAAACGAAGCGATTCCACTTTCACTCTATATTCATATTCCATGGTGTGTGCGCAAATGCCCATACTGTGATTTCAATTCCCATCTGGCTGAAAGTGATGGGATACCTGAACAGGAATATTTGGCGGCTCTATTTAAAGACCTTGAACAATTGCTACCCCGCGTCTGGGGAAGACGAATCTCAACGATCTTTTTTGGCGGTGGTACACCCAGCCTGCTTTCACCAGCAACGGTATCGAATTTGTTATCAGGTATTCGAGCCAGAATTCCGTGTATCCCTGCACTCGAGGTGACGCTGGAAGC
>JAUWVE010000064.1 GCA_030617565.1 Gammaproteobacteria bacterium
TAGTCTCATACCGTTCACTATACTGAGCCATAACAGTCAGAGCAATCACCGCTGCCTGTCTTTTCGGGTAACCGTATGCGCCGGTACTGATTGACGGGAAGGCAATGCTGGTAGCACCTTCTTCAAGACCAAGCTGCAGGCTTTTTTCATAACAGCTCGATAAAACGGTACTCTCGTTGGCTTCCCCTCCACACCAAACAGGCCCTACTGTATGCAAAATCATTTTTGCCGGCAGATTAAATCCCGGCGTCATTTTCACATCACCTGCCACGCAACCACCCAGCTTACGGCATGCCTCCAGTAATTCAGGACCCGCGGCAGCATGAATTGCGCCATCAACACCGCCTCCTCCCATCAGACTGCTGTTGCCCGCATTGACAATCGCATCAACAGACAGGCTGGTAATATCCGCTTTTATTAGCTCGATCATGTACAATCCATCCGGGTACCTCAATTACACAAGCTGATAATACGATATAAAAGTGATGAATACACGCCCGACAAATCGCGCCCAATTTATACTGGAAACGTTGGCAAAGATGCTGGAAGAAATCGACAGCAAGCCTGTCACCACGGCTGCCCTGGCGAATGAAGTCGGTGTTTCCGAAGCAGCCCTTTATCGCCACTTTCCCAGCAAAGGGCGCATGTACAGGGGATTGATTGAGTTTATAGAAGAATCGCTCTACACCCACCTGCGTCGTATCCTTGATGAGACCAAAGATGCTGAAGCCCGTTGTGGAAAAATACTCAGCCTCTATCTCGGCTTTGCCGAACATAACCCTGGACTCTGCCGCGTCCTGAATGGCGATGGCCTGTGTAGTGAGAAACCCGAACTACGCAGAAGAGCGCGCAAAATAAATGCCAGCATAGAAACCCAGCTAAAACAGGTCTTTCGTGAAGCCATGTTCAATGGTGCAAGACCACTGACTGCGACAGAAAGTGCGCATCTGTTAATGAGCATTGTTCTCGGGCGACTCAATCAATACATAGCCAGCGATTTTAAGGTACTGCCTATGGAGGGCTGGGGTGATCAATGGGCTTTGCTGTCAAGCTCGTTGTTTGGAAATCTTGACAGGGTTAACTGAAGTTTCAAGTTTCAAGTTTCAAGTTTCAAGTTTCAACAATGATAAGTCTAAAGCTGAAAGAAAGACCAAAAGCATTTCCTGACATATTTAAAGTAAATCTATGAACGTGAAAACCTCTGTGTCCCTCCGTGTCCTCTTTGGTTAACTGGTTTTGGTTTTGAATTGAAACTTGAAACTTGAAACTACGATTCTAAACCACAAACCCGGCAGGCAGGATCTTTCTTCAGTTTTAGTTCGTTAAAACGCATAGCCATTGCATCAAACAATAGCAACCGCCCCTCCAGGGTATCTCCTACACCGACAATAGATTTGACTGCTTCTGTTGCCAGCAGGCTGCCGATTACGCCCACTGCCGGTCCCAGTACACCACTGCTGGTGCAGGTCTCATCATCATAGGCATCCGGCTGGTACAGGCACTGGTAACAGGGCAAGCCCTGCTTATGTCCGTTGAATACAGACAATTGCCCTTCCATCCGGATCACTGCACCCGACACCAGGGTTTTCCGATTTTCTACACAGGACTGGTTGACTGCAAAGCGGGTGTGGAAGTTGTCACTGCAATCAATCACCAGGTCGACTTCTGCGATCGTAGTGTTCAGTGCATCACCTTCAAGTCTTGATGCTTCAGCGACAACCTTGCAATCGGGATTGATTGCCCGTAGGCGCTCAGCCGCAGTTTCTGCCTTGGATTGTCCCAACACAGAGCTATCGAAAAGTATCTGACGCTGTAGATTGGATATTTCAACGGTATCATCATCATAGAGATGAAGTTTGCCAACTCCGGCCGCCGCCAGATACATCAATACCGGCGAACCCAGTCCTCCGCTGCCGACAACCAGCACCGATGCATCCAGTAATCGTTGTTGTCCCGCCACATCAATCTGTGGCAGCAACAAGTGCCGCTTGTAACGCATTAACTGCTTATCATCCATGGTAAGTGTAGTGTTTCATATTATTTGACGATTAAGCGTGACGAGAAACCGTTAGCTATAAGGCAGGTTTCGCAGTAAATGGTTGCTCCCTTTGCAAGGAAGCTAACGCCGTAGATGACGGTTTCTCGCCGCGCCCGAAGGGAGGCCCACAAATAGCCCAATACGGCGTTGCAGTTTTTGCCAGGAGAATTACCATTGCCTGCGATCTGCGCCTTGTCTTGAACCATTTGTGGGCCTCTTAATCGTCAAATAATATGAAATACTACACTAGGGAGCCTCTGATAAACCACCCCGGCCACAACAATTAACTTACCGGCTATCTATAGAGGATACCTAAACTGTGAAGAGACAGTAAACATTTGCTACACTGCGTCATGTACTCACTACTCATAGTGTAAAATTATGATTTCAAGAATATTATTTGTGTTCCTCAGCATCGCACTGCTACTGCCTGTAAGCACTCTGCATGCCCAGTCTGTAACCATAGATAATTCTGAATACAGAAAAAAGGTTCTGAAATATCTCGCCAGTGACTTCTTCATTACCGAAGGCGTTGGCCTGAAAAAAGTCTATATCGGACAAAGTGTTGAACAACTCATCAAAGAACTTGGCAAACCTGCGAAAAAAAAGAAACAGGGCATGTATACAGGCCTGGTGATCTACTCCTATACCCTTGATAATGAAACCGCTATGCAGGTTGGCATAAAGAACAGAAAGGTTCAGGCCATTGCGCTGGCAGGTTCTATCTCATCTCAGTACACAACGATAAAGGGCGCTCGCTTTGACATGCCTGTACATGAAATTATAAATTACTATGGTGGCGGCACATTAAAAAGCAACAAATTACTTTATCAAAGTCAGGGCATACGCTTTGATTTCATAAATGGCAAACTCCGGGTAATCCGGATCTTCCCCCGACAAAAATAGCCAGCATGGGCATAGAGATCGAACGCAAGTTCCTGGTAAAAAACGATCTCTGGCAGGCCAGTGCAAACAATGGAGTTGACTTCAAACAAGCCTACCTCACACACGGCGGGCCCTGCTCAGTGCGCGTGCGTAAAGAAGGTAACAAAGCAAACCTGAACATCAAATCTGCTACACTGGGTATTCTTCGACAGGAATTCGAATATTCCATTCCACTCGATGAAGCCGAAGAATTGCTGTCTCTTTTCTGCCCCACTGCTGTCACCAAGATACGCTATGAGGTCGTTCATGCCGGCAAAACCTGGGAAGTCGATGTGTTTACAGGAGACAATGACGGGCTGATTGTCGCCGAGATAGAACTTGATCACCCTGATGAAAATTTCGAACTGCCCCCCTGGATTGGGAATGAAGTTTCTGGCAAGGCACGTTATTACAACACTGAACTTGCCCGACATCCATTCTGTACATGGGAGGACAGTCAGCGGGAGACTAATTCAGCCTGAAAATGACAAGGACATCTCTAATACTTGCCTGCTAAGTATTGCCAGACTATGATTAAGAAAAGGGAGTAAATAATACGGCTATTCTGTCCAAAGACAGGAGATGGACTTAAACATAATGAAAGACCTTCCGATCCACTTTCATTCCAGCACATTGCCATTCGATGGTAGCAGAGATTATGTCGAAGAACTTTACCATCAATATCAGTCAGACCCGACTTCAGTCTCAGATGACTGGCAGGCCCTGTTTACACTGCTTGACGCCGATAGCACAGAGATATTAGCTAACAGGATAGCAGGTGATTCCCTGCAGGTAGACCTTCTTGAGCATCAGGCGGCATTTAAACAATCAGCCGTACTCAGGTTAATCAATGCCTACCGCGTAGGCGGGCATCAGCAGGCTGACATTGACCCGATCGGGACACTTTTCCGTCCTGGTGTGCCTGACCTTGATCCGGCTTTCCATCATTTAACTGATGCCGACATGGATACCTCCTACCATACCGGCTCGTTGTTTGCGCCTGACACGCTACCCCTGCACGAGATCATTGACCGGATTCGCAAGATTTATACCGGCAGTATTGGTGCTGAGTATATGCATATTGCCAGCACCCGCAAGAAACGCTGGATCCAGCAACAACTTGAAGAAAATATTGACCCTACGATTCAAAGCAAGCAGAAAAAGATCCAGCTGCTCGAACACTTAACCGCAGCCGAAGGTCTGGAACGCTATCTGAATTCCCGTTATGTCGGACAAAAACGATTTTCTCTGGAGGGAGGTGAAAGCATGATTCCCCTGCTCGATGAACTGCTTCAGCATAGCGGCCGGCAGGGGGTAAAAGAAATTGTTCTCGGCATGGCCCATCGTGGCAGATTAAACGTCCTCATCAATACCATGGGTAAAGCACCTGATGAGCTATTCAGAGAGTTCGAGGGCAAAAAAGAAATGAATTATGGTTCAGGGGATGTGAAATATCATATGGGCTTTTCCTCTGACATCAAAACAGACGGCGGGCCTGTACACCTTGCCCTGGCATTTAACCCATCACATCTTGAAGTGATTGACCCTGTAGTAATCGGAGCCGTCAAGGCAAGGCAACATCGATGTAATGACGATGAACACGAAACGGTACTGCCGGTATTGATACACGGTGATGCCTCATTCTCCGGTCAGGGCGTGGTCATGGAGACCCTCAACATGTCTCTGGCCAGAGGCTTCCACACCGGCGGTACTATTCACCTGATTCATAACAATCAAATAGGGTTCACCACCAGCCACCCAATGGATGCACGATCGACCCCATACTGTACTGAAGTCGCAAAAATGGTCGAAGCACCTATTTTCCATGTCAATGGTGATGACCCTGAAGCCGTTATATTTATTACCCGGCTGGCACTCGATTATCGCAAGAAATTCAAATGCGATGTCGTGCTCGACATGATCTGCTATCGACGCCATGGCCATAGCGAGGCCGATGAACCATCGGTCACACAACCTGTAATGTACTCGCTGATTTCATCTCATCCGACCACTCGTGAGAGTTACGCCAAAAAGCTGCAGGCAGAAAATATCGTTGATGCTGCAATGGTGAAATCAATGCAGGATGCTTACCATGACAGGATCCACCGTGGAAAGGTAGTTGCGGCAAATATTTTACAGCACGCTAAACACCCATACATCGTTGACTGGTCAAAATATCGCAATAAGTATAATAACGGGCTGGATGAAACTCAGCTGGACACATCCGTTGAACTCGAGCGCATCCGTCACCTGTCTGATGATATACAAAAACTTCCGGCGGGTTTCACCTTACACCCGCGAGTCGCGCAGATCGTGGCTGATCGGCAAAAAATGGCAAGTGGCGGCCTGCCTGTTAACTGGGGCTTTGCCGAAGCCATGGCCTATGCCAGTCTGCTTGAAGAAGGTTTTGGTGTCCGTCTTAGTGGACAGGACAGCGGGCGCGGCACTTTTTTTCATCGCCATGCCATACTCTACGACCAGAATACAGGCGATGAATATATTCCACTGCAGCACATAGGAGATGAAAGTTCTCGATTCCAGATCATCAACTCGTTGTTATCCGAAGAAGCCGTATTAGGCTTTGAACTCGGTTATGCTACAGCGGAGCCGGCAACCCTGGTCATCTGGGAAGCACAATTTGGTGATTTTGCCAATGGTGCACAAGTTTTCATTGACCAGTTCATCAGTTCCGCAAAAAGCAAGTGGGACAGGCTCACTGGACTGACGCTGTTTCTTCCACATGGCCTTGAAGGGCAGGGACCGGAACATTCATCAGCCAGACTTGAACGGTTTCTGCAACTCTGTGCTGAGTACAATATGTGTGTCTGTGCACCCACAACGGCAGCACAGATTTTTCATCTGCTAAGAGCCCAGATGCTTCAGAACTTCAGGCGCCCTCTTATCGTCATGAGCCCGAAGAGCATGTTGCGCAACCCACTGGCAACATCATCCGTTGATGAACTGGCCAATAGTAGCTTTAGAAAAATCATCCCGGAAAACAAAGAATTAAATCCAGAACAGGTATGCCGCATCATTCTCTGCACGGGCAAAGTTTACTATGATCTTTTTGCTGCACGAGAAGAAAAAGAAATCGATGATGTAGCCATTATCCGCATTGAACAGCTGTACCCCTTCCCACGCAACTTGCTGATCAGTGTGATGGCAGAATATCCTGAAGCTGATTCCATTGTATGGTGCCAGGAAGAGCCCATGAACCAGGGTGCATGGTATCAGATTCGGCATCACCTGGAGGCCTGCACAGGAACAAATCATAAACTGAGTTATTGCGGACGATCTGCCGCAGCCGCACCGGCAGCGGGTTCCTATTCACTGCATATGTCGCAGATGCATGCGTTTGTCGATGAGGCCTTAAAAGCAGGTTAAAGAGGAAAGACTGAAGACTAAGGACTAAGGATAAAGGTTAAGGATTAAGGAGTGTTGAGTAGTGATTGAAATTAAGGTGCCGGTATTGCCGGAATCCGTGATGGATGCCACGGTGGTGAAGTTATACGTGCAACAGGGTGATGCGGTGGATCGTGATGCGCCTGTTATGGATCTTGAAACGGATAAGATCGTGCTTGAAGTTCCTGCACCCGAGACGGGTGTTATCAGTGAAATAAATACCGAAGTTGGAGCCATTGTAAAAGCAATGGAAGTTCTTGCAGTACTGGATACGAGTCAGGCAGCAAAGGCAACAGAGAAGAAACCCGAAGTCACACAGAAAAACGAAAAGTCAGCCATGCCTGTAGCCAGTCCTGCGGCAGAGAAAATTGCGCAGGAAAATAACATCGATCTCTCTATACTCACTGGTACAGGCAAGGGTCGGCGTATTACGAAACAGGATGTAGTTAATCTTATCGGACAACAGAACATTGATCTGCCGGAAACAACAAAAGCATCAGGCAAAACCGTTTTACCTGAAACTGTGGCGCCAGAAAAGGCCTCTACAGGCACATCGAAGAAAACTGAAAAACCTCAACATCGAGAGCCTATGTCTCGCCTGCGACAGCGTATTGCACAACGTCTGCTACAGGCACAACAGGAAGCGGCAATACTTACTACGTTTAATGAGATCAATATGCAGGCTGTAATAGATGCCCGGGCCCATTACAAAGATGAATTTGAAAAGCGCTATGGTGCCCGCCTGGGCTTCATGTCATTTTTTGTCAAGGCCTGCGCCCAGGCGCTGCAGAACTACCCCATCGCCAACGCATCAATAGATGGCAATGACATAATCTATCATGACTACATAGATATCGGTATTGCTGTCAGTTCACCGCGGGGACTGGTTGTGCCTGTCCTGAGGGATGTTCAGAACTCAGGCTTTGGTGATATCGAAACTCAGATTCTCGAAATGGCCCAGAAGGCACGTGATGGTACGCTGAACCTTGACGATCTAACAGGTGGAACCTTTTCCATTACCAATGGCGGCGTCTTTGGTTCCATGTTATCCACCCCTCTGCTGAACCCACCGCAAAGCGCGATACTTGGCATGCATAACATCAGCCAGCGTGCGATGGTTGAAAACGGTGAAATTGTTATCCGCCCGATGATGTATCTGGCACTTTCCTATGACCACCGGCTGATAGACGGCCGCGATGCTGTGCAATTTCTGGTGAGTATAAAGCAGGACCTGGAAGACCCTTCCCGGCTCTTAATAGGCTTATGATAGTTTGTGATAAGCAGGCAAATGAAACAGGCAACAAAAAATGGAAAAACATTTTGACGTAGTTGTAATTGGAGCAGGTCCTGCCGGTTATGTTGCAGCCATTCGCTGCGCTCAACTGGGCATGAAAACGGCCTGTGTCGATGACTGGCTCGATCAGCAAGGCAAACCGGCACTCGGAGGCACCTGCCTGAATGCAGGCTGCATACCATCCAAGGCATTACTGGAAAGCTCTGAATACTACCTGGATTTACTGGATTCTTCGGTACACCCTGGTATTAGCATCAAGGGTATATCGCTTGACCTTAAGCAGATCCAGGCTGAAAAAAATCGTATAGTCAGCGAACTTACCGGAGGCATCGATTCACTGTTCAAGGCCAATGGGGTCACCTCTCTTGCAGGCCGAGCCCAGTTGCTGGCCGACAGGCAGATTATAATTACTCAGAAGAGCGGCAAAACCAGTAAAAAACTCTCTGCCGGCAACATCATCATTGCCACCGGCTCACGCCCTATAGACATTCCTGCTGCAAGGATGGATGGAAAATTG
>JAUWVE010000120.1 GCA_030617565.1 Gammaproteobacteria bacterium
AAGCTGGCTAATTGAAATCAGCCCTGTGGCCGCCAGAACGAGTACAGTCTTGCGAATTGTGGTCGAGTTTGAAGCTAAGGTAGGTATTTTCATGATTCATCTCCATATGATTGATTTAAAACATCCAGCCATCCTGCTGAACGAGACCGGAGATTATCAATACCGAGACAGAGGGTCAAGTGGGTTTAGTTCCAAGATCCAAGATCCAAGTTCCAAGATTAAAATAAATATACCAAAAACTTGGAACTTGGAACTTGGATCTTGACACTTGACGCTTCACACTTGAAACTAAATGCATGAAACACCTGGAACATACGTTGAACCATATAGAAGAGGAATTGAAGTCACTGGGCTTATGGGAAAAGGTGCAGCCTCCGCTGCATGATTTACAAAGCCAGATGCCTTTTTGCTATGACACCCTGCGCCTGCCACAGTGGCTGCAATGGGTCTTTCTGCCACGCTGCTATCAAATGATACAAACTCGCGAGGGTATCCCCGAAAAGAGTGATATTCATTCTATTGCGGAATATTATTTCAGCGAAGCCGGGATTAATGCCAGGCATTTGTTGATCAACATTCGACGGTTTGATGATCTGATTACAGAGTGGAATAGTCCGGAAGGACAAAAGCATTAAAAAATGTTTGAAGTTCCAAGTTCCAAGTTCCAGGTTTTTGATTTTTAAGCTTGGAACTTGGATCTTGGAACTAATATTTTCTCCGCCTCCGCCGGAGGCCAGCATTCTTTGGCAGCCCAGAAACAAACCTTTCAACCAGATCATCTGGCACCTGCCTCAATTCTCCCGACAACAGACCATCAAGCTGGAAACCTCCAATTGCGTATCGAATCAAACGTAGTGTTGGGTATCCAATGGCTGCCGTCATACGCCTTACCTGACGATTTCGTCCTTCTCTAATAATTATTTCCAGCCAGCAATCCGGAATGCTGGCACGGTAGCGGACCGGCGGGTCGCGTGGCCACAGTTCCGGTGGCTCCCCTTCTATCCTGGATACCTGTGCAGGTTTTGTCATTCCGTCCTTTAGTTCAACGCTGGTACGCAGTTTTTCCAGGGCTTCATTATCTGGGATACCTTCCACCTGCACATGATAGGTTTTCGGTAATTTAAATGCGGGGTCTGATACTGCCTGCTGTAACTTCCCGTCATCGGTCAGCAGCAAAAGCCCTTCACTGTCCTTATCAAGACGCCCGGCGGGATAGATTGCTGGTATGTCTATATAATCAGCAAGTACTGGTCTGCCATCTCTATCGGTAAACTGTGTTAATACTCCGTACGGTTTATTGAAAAGGTAGATATGAGACATGCTTGCTATAATCCTGTGTAATTCTTTTTCACCAGGTGCACCCTGCCAGCAGAAATTTGATTAATCGTTATACCCATGTCACAGAAAGCCCACCAAAAAAACAAACTAGCAGAATCTGCGGGTACTGATTCCAATGATAGCCTGAAACGACTTGAACTGCGCAGATCTGAATGTCCCGTTCCAACATTCGATGACGTTTTACCCATCAACCAGCATCGTGATGAGATAGCTCGATTAATAGAGAACAACCAGGTAGTTATCGTCTGTGGTGAAACCGGGTCCGGTAAGACCACGCAGATACCCAAGATCTGTCTGCAGATGGGTAGAGGCATCATTGGTAAGATAGCGCATACCCAGCCGCGCAGACTGGCAGCACGCAGTGTTGCTGCTCGTATTGCAGAAGAATTGAAAAGTGCGCTTGGCCAGGCTGTAGGGTACAAGATTCGCTTTAATGACCGCAGCAGCCCCAATACTTACATCAAACTGATGACCGATGGCATCCTGCTGGCTGAGAGCCAGCACGACCGACTGCTGAGTGAATATGACACGCTGATTATTGATGAGGCCCATGAGCGTAGTCTTAATATTGATTTTCTACTTGGCTACCTGACAAAACTATTGCCAAAGCGTCCTGATTTAAAACTCATCATCACCTCTGCAACCATAGACCCGCAGGGATTCTCAAAATTTTTTAGCAACGCGCCCGTGATTGAAGTCTCCGGACGCAGTTACCCGGTCGAAACACGCTACCGCTCTCTTGTTTCTGATGAGCCTGATCAGCAGGACCGCGACATGATGCAGGGTATACTGCATTCAGTTGATGAACTTTCTGCAGAAAACAGGGGAGATATTCTTGTTTTCGTCAGTGGTGAACGTGAAATACGCGAAGCAACAGAAAGCTTGCGCAAACACCTGTTACCAGCCATCGAGATCCTGCCACTGTATTCCAGGCTATCCGCTAAAGAACAGGACCGGATCTTCCATACTGGTGGCAAGCAGCGCATCATCATCGCGACGAATGTTGCCGAAACCTCACTGACTGTTCCCGGCATCAGGCATGTCATCGATACCGGACTTGCACGGATCTCTCGATACAGTTACCGCAGCAAGGTGCAGCGTTTGCCCATTGAACCCATCTCGCAGGCCAGTGCCAACCAGCGCCAGGGCAGATGTGGACGCAATGCTCCGGGCATCTGCATTCGACTCTATAGTGAAGACGATTTTAACTCTCGCCCCCTTTTTACCGACCCTGAAATTCTTCGAACCAATTTAGCCAGCGTGATCCTTTCTCTGAGTAATTTAAGGCTAGAAAAACTGGAAGACTTTCCTTTTATTAATGCACCTGATCCCCGTGTAATACGTGACGGCTATCGGTTGTTACAGGAGCTCGATGCCCTTGATGATAATCTGAGAATAACCCGGCTGGGAAAAGAACTGGCGCGCCTGCCTGTAGATCCAAGACTCGGCCGCATGCTGATTGCCGGCCGTGAGTTCAATTGTGTCAATGAGTGCCTGATTATCTGTTCTGCGCTTAGTGTACAGGACCCACGTGAACGTCCACATGAAAAGCGCGAGCAGGCTGCACAAAAGCATCGTGAATTTAAAGCTGATGATTCTGATTTTATTACCCTGCTGAATATCTGGAATACTTTTCATCATCAGTCAGAACTCTTAAGCCAGAACAAACTGCGGCGCTGGTGCCGAGAGAACTTTCTGTCCTGGATGCGTATGCGCGAATGGATTGATATACATAAACAGCTGTCTCGCCAGTTTACGTACAATAAACTGGAACAGTCCGATGCCAGCCATGAAGCAATACACCGTGCTCTATTGACGGGCCTGCTCAGCCATATCGGCCAACACGATGAGGCTCGAGACTACAGGGGGCCCAGACAGCGCCAATTTCGCCTCGCTTCGGATTCAGTGCTGGCGAAAAAGTCTCCTCGCTGGATCATGTCTGCCAGCCTGATTGAAACTCGCCACCTGTTTGCCAGTACCAATGCACAGATTGCACCAGAGTGGATTGAGCAGGCTGCCGGAGACCGATGCCAGAAACACTACTCTGAACCTCACTGGGTACAATCTCAGGGGCGCGTGATGGCGAATGAACAGGTCACTGTTTTCGGTCTTGTAGTTGTTGCAAAAAGAGCAGTCCATTTTGGTCCCATCGATCCGATGGTGTCGCGAGAAATCTTTATCCGTGAAGCGTTGGTTGAAGGCCATTATCATAAACAAATAAAAACACTAAACAAAAATCGCAGCTTGATCGAAGAACTTGAGCACATGGAGCATAAGCGCCGGCGTCGGGATATTTTAGTTGATGACCGAAAAATTTATCAATTCTACGACAGCAAGATTCCAGCTGAGATCTATCAGTCCCGCAGCTTTGACCGCTGGCTGAAAAATGAGCAAAAAAATAACCCTGATATTTTGCGCATGCATAAAGAGGATCTACTGCAGCGTGAAACAACACACTCCGACCAGCTTTTTCCAGACCACATGGACATCGGCGGAATCACGTACAAGCTCACTTATCGCTTTGAACCGGGCCATGCACTCGATGGCGTCACTGCACACATCCCGGTGCATCACCTGAATAGCCTGGGGCCAGAATATTTTGACTGGCTGGTCCCGGGCCTGGTCCGTGAAAAACTCACAAGCCTGATCAAATCCTTATCTAAAACACACCGCCGCCAGCTTGTACCCGTACCGGATACGGTGAGTGATTTTCTTGAATGGCAATCAGCCGAAAAAAATCATTTCCGCACAGCCCTGACATCTGCACTTAGCCGTTTCATCAAGGAACAAAAAGGGCTATCCATTGCTGTAAAAGACTGGCGTGATGAATCATTGCCTGAACATCTGAAAATGGGCTTTCGTTTGCTGGATGGTGAAGGAAGTTCACTGGCAGTCAGTCATGACCTGGAAAACCTGAAACAGGAATTTGGTGATACAGCCAGCAAAGCCTTCGAACAGGCACCAACATGGGAAATACAACGAAACGATATCAATCGCTGGGATTTTGGTGAGCTGCCTCTGCAAGTAAAGCAGACGGTTGGAAAGATCGACATAACTGGTTACCCGGCTCTATGCATCGACGACCAGGGCATGCTCTCAATCGAGATACTTGATGATGCATCTACTGCAGAACAAATGCACCATGCCGGCCTGCAGGCTCTAATCCTGAAAAGCCTGCCGGAGCAGGCACGGTATTTACGCAAGCAACTGCCGGATATGCAGCAGCAATGCCTGTACTTTTCTGGTACCGGTACCTGCCAGGAACTGCGGGATGACCTGGTTGCTGCCAGTCTTGATCAGTGTTTCCTGGATACAGCCTCAATACCGCGAACTAAACATGAATTTGAACAGATGCTGGCGCAGGGCCGTAAGGCCTTAACCGAAACAGCCAGCCGCTTTTGCCAGATAAACCTGAAAACACTGAAGCTCTACCACCAGTGTGGGCTGGAACTGGAAAAGCAGAGCTCTTATCTACCAGCCGAAACCATAGAGGACATCCAGCATCAGCTGCAGAACATGGTCTACCCGGAATATCTTCAGCATACGGGCTTAAGCCGGCTCAAACACTTTCCACGCTACCTGAAAGGAGTGCTTGTACGCCTGCAGAAATACGATATCAATCCGGGAAAAGATAACCAGGCTAGTAGCATACTTTATCCATTCATGAACAAGTACCTGGGGGCCGCCGAACAATGGCAGGAACTGACACCCGACCA
>JAUWVE010000143.1 GCA_030617565.1 Gammaproteobacteria bacterium
TCAGGAAAAAGAGTGCTGCAATTACCCACAAGCATCGACCGAATCGAAAAGGGTTTCGCACACCTGTAGCATTTCCATGTCCCCTGTCAGCTTCTACTAGATGGCTGTAGTTAAGTATCTTGCTGTCACTACTGCACGTTGCCATTGGGATGACGGCGCTATTTGAAAAATTCTCGATCAGGAGCCTTCTTCTGCAGGAGGTTCGGAGGTGTCAACTTCGATACCCTCGAGGGCGCTAAGATCTATAGCACCTGGCTCGCCAAGATCTAGATCTATATCACCTACGTCGCTGACATCACTGGCTGCACTGCTAATGGCGTAGATCATAGGAGCCATCAACACCAGAGCACCGATTATGTTAAATGCATGTTGACCTGCAGGTATATCCGAGGCGTCTGAATCAGATTCTTCCGTTGCAAACAGGACAGACAATGGCCTCAGCAGTGTAAACTTGTGAGGGTCGGTGGAGATTACCGGCGTTCGAAATACGGCTTGGTTGCCAGCACCGAACAAAGATTGTTCCATTCCAGCAGGCCGCATAGACATATACAGGTTACTGACAGGCTGCTTGTTACCAAACAACAGCTGGTACTGGATCATATGCGCGTAGTCATCTGCATGCAGCGCCCCTGAATTCAAGGTGACAAGTGTAAGTAGAAAACTGACGAGCAGTTTCCTTGATGAAGATTTATAGGGCATTTTAATCATCTGTTACTCCCTGACTTAATCACGCATTAATTGTGCAGTAATTATTGTCATATCGTGCCTGTCAAATCAAATTTCAACTACTTCGCTCGCAAGTGGCGTGATGCCCCGGCATGAAGATACTATCTTTAGGAAACTCTGATTAATTCCAAAACCCTGTCATTGCGAGCGAAGCGTGGCAATCTCTTGAAATATAATCAATGCCATAGAGATTGCCGCGTCACTTCGTTCCTCGCAATGACGATTTAATCAGTGCTTCCTTTATATGGTTTTCGCTTAACAGGAATTAGTATCTTTCTTTTTGCTAGAGCATATTTTTCTTAACTATAAGGGGGACAGCAATGACGAATAAATCTAAATTCTACAAGGCCAAATGTGGAAAATGCCAATCTGTATGTGGAAAAAAGGTCATTCTGGCAAGTATGCATGTGCTTGCGATCATGAATGGGAGTGTAAAGTTTGCGGCGGTGCAAACGGAAATCACTTCGAATTAGAAGGAACGGTGTGCCTTAAATAATGATTCGCTGCTGTCCCACAAAAAGATTCTAATTCACCCTGGAGCGGATCACTCACAAAAAATCTGTTAGCCGCTTATCGAAGATTGTGGGAGGCCCGCCCTTGGGGCGAATTGTCAGGAAATGCAAGGGCCTATCGCCGCGAGGGCGCGCCTCCCACAAATATCAGATACTTCCGTTATGCCGACACTGTTCAGTTTCATTTTCATGCAGAGAATGATTAATTCTTTTCTCTTTCTACATTCGGTAATATTTTGAGACAATATGTGATGTATTTTATGGGACAGCAATGGTAGTGATTATGTGATATTAGTATTGCCGCATTGATATGGCAGCCTTCGGGCTGCCTTTTTAAATTCGACTGGTGAGCGGCAGTGAATGTATGATGACCTGGTTAATTCACACCACGTGGAAATCATGCGCATTCAAAATAATGTTTGGCAATTTCTGGGGATCACCGTCCTGGCATTCAGCCTGTTACTGTCAGCATGCAGCGAGTCCTCGGAAAAGCCGAAAAAAAAGAAGAAACCCATACACCTGGTGGAGACAACGCAGGTAGTGCTGGACAGCGTCGGCCTGACGCAGATCAGAACAGGTTCCCTGACCTCAAGTCGTGAAATAAAAATTTTCAATCAGGAAGAAGGCGCCATCATAGAGATGCCGTTCTTTGAGGGTGATACGGTCAGCAAGGATGACGTTGTGGTGCGTCTAAACGACAAATTACTGCGGGCCAATCTTGCACGTACACAGGCAACACACCGCAAGGCAAAACTTGACCTGCAGCGCATCCGTGATCTGTACAGGAAGAAACTCAGCTCCGACGAGGTGCTGAATCGCAGCGAAACCGATCTTGCCATCGCTGTAGCCGACGAGGAAATGCTTGCCATCCGCCTTGGCTATACTGTCATCAAGGCACCCATCAGTGGCATCATTAGCAAACGTTTAAGCGAACCCGGCAACATTGCAGAGCGTTACACCCACCTGTTGACCATCTCCGATCACGCGGCACTGGTGACCGAGGTCAATGTCTCCGAACTGCTGGTGTCGCATTTGCATACGGGCGATAAGGTGACGGTCACTATCGATGCGCTTGGCAACGAGGTCTTCGATGGCCGCATCAGCCGAATCCACCCCAATCTCAACCCCCTGACCCGACGCGGGACCGTGGAAGTCACGCTGACGCCGGTACCAGCCGGGGCCCGGCCCGGTCAATTGTGCAGAGTCAAGTTCAGCACCCGCACGGAGGAACGCCTGATGATTCCGTTCAGGGCCCTGCGGCGGGATGTCGACGGTGAGTACGTGTTCCGACTTGATGGCGACAAGGTGGTGCGTAATAGCATCCTTAGCGGCCTGCGCATCGCTGAACAGATCGAAGTCCTGCAGGGGCTGGAAGCCGGTCAGCGCGTAGTCACCAAGGGCTTCCTCGATCTTGTTGACAACAAGAAGGTCAAGGACATCTCCACATCAGCCGTCCGCCCGGCTGCACCACAAGGCTGACATCCCCATGGCCGAGACTAACTCCCGGTTTGGTTTCAAAAAAATGGTGGCACGTAGCGGCGGTCTCGCAGCCTGGTCAATACGACACCCGATCGGTGTCAGCATGATCGCCATTGCCGTCGTCGTGCTCGGCGGCTTTGCTCTCGGCCGCCTGGCCATCGACCTGCACCCGCACATTATCTACCCGGATATACGCGTGCGCATTCTCGATCCGGGCGTCCCGGCAACGGTGATGGAAGATCAGGTCACTCGGCAGCTGGAGGAACAACTGGCAATCACAGAAGACGCCATCTCTGTACAGTCGAATACTACTCTAGGCGCCTCGTCTGTCGACCTCTCGTTTGGATATGGAAAAGATATCGATATCGCCCTGCGCGATGCCAGTACCCGTCTCGACCGTGCCCGACGTTTTCTTCCTGAAAGCATCAGCCCACCCGTCATCTACAAGCGTGATCCCTCACAGATTCCGGTACTCGAATTTGTTGTCAGTTCATCCATACGCGATGCCGTGGAACTGCGCACCTGGGTTGATGATGTGCTGCGCAAATGGTTCATCAATCTGCCCGGTGTCGCTGCCGGCGAGGTCGGTGGCGGAGTCACACGCGAAATCCATATTCTGCCCGACCAGCACAGGCTGGCTGGCGTCGGTCTCGGTATGAATGACCTTATCGATGCTGTCCAGCGCGGCAACCGTGAAGACCCGGCAGGCCGCCTGCGCATGAGCGGACAGGAGGTGACTGGCAAGATCAGCGGCCGTTTCACCAGCCTCGAACAACTACGCAATCTGCCACTGAGCCTGGCTGACGGCAGCATCATCTATCTGCATGAGGTGGCAGAAGTGATCGACGCACATGAAGAGGAACGCATACGTGTGCGTGCCAACCTGGTGCCCGGGGTCAAACTTTCGATCCAGAAACAGCCCACCGCCAACACTATCAGCGTTGTCGATGCAGTGCAGCAACGCCTGGACTGGCTGCATGCACAGAATCTGCTGCCGGAAGATATCCAGCTGACGACGGTTTCGGACCAGTCGATCTATATTAGCCAGGCAGTGAAAAACTCGGCAACAGCGGCTATCAGCGGTGCCGTACTGGCAATGATTGTGGTGTACCTGTTTCTCGGCAACCTCCGCCGCACGCTGATCATTGGCAGTGCCATCCCCATCGCCATCATGGTGACGTTTATCATTATGGGCCTGGGCAACCTGACGCTGAACATCATGACCCTCGGTGGACTCGCCCTCGGTGTTGGCTTACTGGTCGATAACACCATCGTCATGCTGGAAAATATCTACCGCCACCAGAAGGAAGGGGAGTCCCCCGAAGTA